>CALVCJ010000005.1 GCA_944326015.1 Candidatus Gastranaerophilales bacterium | reverse complement strand
TTTTCATACTTATTTGCCTTCCTTTCTCCTCTTACATATTTATATTATACCATATTTTTTTCTTTTTTCAAGTTCGGGAAATGTACGGTGAAATATGCATGGCGTTAACACTAGAATATGTTTTATTATTTTCAATAGTACGGATTAATTTGTAACTTTAAGACTTTCACAGCCTTTTGAAGATATTTATATCTTTTAAATCTTCTTTATTAACCACAAATCCACATTTTGAACAGGCCAAAACATCCCCGGTGCTGTCAACTGGTAGAAACACATGGGTACAATCGTGAGAATTCTCGATATCACTAATTGCAAAAGGATCAAAATTTAAGTCACGTTTATACTTTTTACCCTGAATATATTTTGTAATAAGTTCTAAAAAATACATAATTACAATTTAAAACAATCCGGCAAAAGCTCCTTTAAAGGAATAACTATTACACCGTCATCAGACTGAAGAATCACATCAATACCTACATCACTTTCAAATTCATATAAAACCTGCCTGCAGGCACCGCACGGAGTACAAATTTTCTTCTTAGGCGAAAATATTGCAACAGCTTTTATTTTTCTTTCTCCATCTGCAACAGCACTCCCTACAGCATTTCGCTCTGCACAAATTGTCATACCGAAACTTGAATTTTCAAAGTTACAACCGGTATAAATTTTTCCGTTTACAGTGAGAACGCAGGCGCCTACAGGGAAATTTGAATACGGTACATAAGCATTTTCAGAGGCTTGTTCTGCCAATTTTAACATTTCTTCATAATTCATAATTCAATATTATTACAATTTTCCATAAAAATAATCCTATATGTATATGATATTATGCTATAATAAGATTATGAAATTGTTTTTAAAGCTGATTTTGATGTTTTGTCTTTTAATATTGCCTGTACAGGCACAAACTTTTGACATTCTTGTTTTACCTGCAGAACTTTTTGAAACCAGAGAAAATTATTACTATTTTGATGAAGTTTCACAAATTATAGCATCAGAGTTAATAAAATATTTTAACAATTCAAACGGTAAAATTAAATCCCCCGACTTATATGAAATTAGAGCAAAATTTTTACAAAATCCTGACACTAAAAAAAATCTATCTGAAATGCTTGCTAAATATAAATCAGACAATCAAACGGACTACGCAATATTGAAAAAAGCAGGAGAATTCGTTGAGTGTAAACTTATTCTTCTGGTAAATGCTGTTACCGTAACAAATAAAAACACTCTGAAAAGAAGTATATGGGAAATTCTCAATATCTCATCGGAATTTGATATAATTTATCCCTACAGAACAGAAATTTCTGCTGTTTTAATTGACAGCGAAAATAGCCTTATAATGTGGAGCGGAAAGTACTCCTTCAAATTGGGGACAAATAGCAATACATTCTCTGCCAAAAACTTTCCGCAAGCATATGAAGAATATCAAAAAATAAAATTCTATGTACACTCAGTTATTGCACCTGCTGTAGCACAAAATATAATATTAAGACTTTTCCCCAAATCAGTAAGACCTGTTAGTCATAATGTACAAGGGAATGAAGCCGACGCTCTTAGATTTGAAAGGAAAATTCCTGAAAAACCAGAACAGAAAAACAATGAAAATGAAATTTTCACTGGCGATATGATCTATGGGATTTAATTAGTCTGCTTTTGGATAGTTTCCCTGCGTTTATCGACATTTTCGTATTTTTGCTTCAGTTGTTCATTGCCTTGCATCATCTTTTTGTGAAGATTTTTAGCATCATCATTCTGTACGTTGTAAGGCTTAGGAATATCGGCTGAACGATTTAACATTGAATCAGGTCTGTTTATCATTTGTTTCATCTCGACCTGTGATGGAGTATTTGCCGCAACCTCTTCAAGTTCCTTAAACCTGTCTTTTGCATCAAAAAATGCAATAAAAGAAACTGTCAATATACATAAAAATATTAAAAATTTTCTCATAACAAAATTTCCTTTTAATTGTCATATACATTCTAACAAAGTGGCAAAAACAATAAATTACTCATTATATTAATAAAGCGGACTTGCACAAAAACGCTTAGAATGATAAAATAATTTTGTAATACACAATAATTAAGAGGAAAGTTCAATGGCAAGATTAATAAGACCGAGCTGGGCAATAAGATGCGTTCAATCAGGATGCAAAACATTATTTGAAGTAGCAAAATTAGAAGACGGCAAACAGCAGGAAGTTGTATGCCCGAACTGCGGCGAACATTACGTTTATCCTATTTATGATGACGAAAACAAAGAAAATTAGGTTTTACTGGTTATGTACTCTCCTTGTGAGGAAGTCTTGAAATGTTTGATTTCGAGGAGGATGACATAATTGTTTAACAATACTGATAAGCGCTACAACCAATTCAGCGCTCATTTAAAAAATAAATTCGGTGTTAAGGTATATAAAATTACACTTGATGCCGGTTTTTCATGCCCGAACAGAGACGGCACAATTTCAACCGGCGGGTGCATATTCTGCGATGACGGAGGAAGCTTTTCTCAGGCGCATTCAAATCTTTTATCAATAGAAGAACAGGTAAATGTCGGAGCTGAAAAATTAAAAGAACGTTTTAAAGCTCAAAAATTCATGTCATATTTTCAAGCGTTTTCAAATACCTATAAACCTGTAAAAGAACTTGAAAAAATATATAATTCGGCACTCAATCATCCTGACATTGCTGGAATTTCAATCGGAACACGTCCTGATTGTATTGATAATGAAAAAATTAAGCTTATATCCGGTTTTAAAGACGATTATTATACATGGATTGAATATGGTCTGCAATCAATCCACGATGAAACTCTGAAAAAAATTAACCGCGGACACAACTTTGACTGTTTTTTAAAAGCTTATGAAAAAACAAAAGAAGCCGGTATAAATGTCTGTGTCCATGTAATTTTCGGTCTCTGGGAAAGTCATGACAAAATTATGCAGACAGCGAAAAAACTTGCTGAATTAGGGGTTGACGGAGTAAAAATCCACATGCTATGTGCTCTTGAAAGTACAAAACTGGCTCAAATATATAGAGAAGGCGGCATAGAATTTATGAACGAAGGTGAATACGTTCAAACAGTCTGCGATTTTCTTGAATATTTGCCGCAGACAACAACAATTCACCGCCTTGCCGGAAACGGATTAAGCTCTGAATTAATCGCCCCACAATGGCTAGGTAAAAAGTTTGACTGCCTCAACAAAATCGACAGAGAATTTATTAAGAGAAATTCATATCAGGGCAGCAAATTTATTTACAAATAAATCGAAACATGAGATAATATTTTAGAAAATGTAACATTTTTTTACGAAAAAATTTACCGGATAGCAAAAATTTTTCTTGACATACATTAATACACTTGAAAAATTAATGGAGATTAATATGTTAACAGTACAGCCTAAAATTTCTAACAGCTATGGTCCTGCTTTCAGCTCTCGAGGGAATCAAGAATGCGAATTGACTCCGGAAGAGCTTGAAGAAAGGAAGTATTACAAGACCCGTAAAGAACTAATTGACCAGAAAGAAGATCTGGAAGAAATACTTGATAATGATGAATTTCATCTTCCAAAGCCTGCCCAAACAGTTATCAAAGGCGGTGCAGTAATTACTGCAGGTCTGTTAGGCGGAATGGCAACAGGCTGGGGTGCAAAAAAATCTATTCAGGCTATGAAAAAAATCGCTAAATCTGCGCCAATGCAAAAATTAAAATCTCATTTAACTGATATCAAAAACTTTATTAAACAGACAAAAATCAATTTCAAAAAATCCGATGCTTACCAGAAACCGGCAAAGGCAATAAAGAAAAATATAGATAAATTTGAAAAAACTACAATCGGAGCACCTGTTGTACACTTCTTCAGATCAGTTAAAAAAGGTGTGTCAAATGTTTATAACGCTGCAAAAACAGGGCTTACAAATTTGTATAACAAATTAAAAGGTGTTAACAAAGAAAAATATGAAAATGCAGCAGCTAACTTTGTCGGAGCATCCGGCGGTGTAGCGTCCGGTGTAACGGCACTTAAAGAACAGGATGAAGCAAAGGATAAAGAATAATGGCTATTTCTTTAAACGATAGAATAACTTTTACGGCGCAACAGTCTGTAAATAACAATACAGAAAACAACGACAAAAGAGATGCCGAAAAAAAAGTTGTTACAGGAGGCGGAGCAGTCGCAGCAACAACAGCAGCAGCACGCGCTAAAGCCATGAAATCAGGGGTTGATATGTACAGTTCAACTGCCAAAGGTGTAAAAGGTTTGACAGAAACAACCAAAACAGCCGCTAATGTTGCTAAAAAAACAAAAAGTCTCTGGGCTAAAGTTGCAGAAAATGCAAAATGGGCTAAAAATGCTATTTTAAACGCTAAATATATTAAACCGATAATGAAAAACAAATTGGTTACGCGTTTTGCAGGTGCACTGGGCTACGGCTTCGGGTTTATTACGCTGATATCCGGGGCATCAGATATAGTAAAAGTTGCCACTGAAACTGTAGAAGGAAAACTTGGAAACTAAATAAAAAAGTTGTTAAATATATAAAATCGTGCTAAGCTAAGCTTATGCACGATTTTGTTTTAAGAGAATTAAAAAATGCAGATTTAAAAAAAGAATTAGAGCGTATAGGCTTTGAGAAATCTTATGCAGCCAAAGCCGTTGACAAATTTGAGTATAAAAATATAAAAATATATTCTCTAACTCCTGCCCAGGCAAATATACTGAAACAAACAGCGATTTCTGTCGGAGCAGACTGTGCTACTCACAGAGAAGTTATAACGGGAAAAATCGAACAATCCGATTGCATTTTAGGAGCATCTGTTTCTCAGATCAAAAAAATTGCAGAAAAACTGACATTCCAGCCATTTGGATTAAAAGATTTAGGTGAACAACTTATATCAACACCGTCAATAGAAAAAAAATGTAAAGTCGTTGGGATATTAAATCTCACTGACAATTCTTTTTCAGACGGCGGAATGTATAATGACTTGGAGAAAGCAAAAAAACATCTGCTTGAAATGATTAATGACGGCGCTGATATAATAGACATTGGTGCAGAATCCACGAAACCGTATTCACATGCAGCAAGTGCAGAAGAACAATTACGAAAACTTTTGCCGGTAATAGACTTTGCGAAAAATAAAATAACAATAAGCATTGATACAAGAAGCTCTATTGTTGCAGAAGAATGCATTAAATCAGGTGCAGATATCATAAACGATGTGTCTGGTTTTGATTACGATGAAAAAATGCCTGATATAATTGCGAAATATAATGTTCCTGTTATTATCCAGCATTGTAAAGGTATGCCTGAAAATATGCAGAATTGTCCGCAATATGAAGATGTTATTGAAGAAATCTTTCTTGCACTTAAACATAAAATTGATTTTGCCCGCTCAAAAGGTATTGAAAAAATCATAATTGATCCCGGTGTAGGATTTGGCAAAACGAAAAAAGATAACTTTGAAATAACAAGACGAATTGAAGAATTGTACTCGCTTGGTTATCATGTTATGCTTGGAATTTCAAGAAAAAGCCTTTTAGATATGGCAAACGAAGATAACTTTACAAAAGATATATACACATTAGCCATGAATGCAATTGCAGTAGCACATAATGTTGATTATATAAGGGTACACAATGTAAAACTTCACAAACAACTTTTAAAATTACTTGAAAATTTTGAAAAATAAGTTAAAATAAGGAACACACAGGTCAATCTGACGTTCAGCATAACGAACATGATTTTATTTTAGTCATCCTGAACTTGGTTCGGGATCTCCATAGAGATGCTGAAATAAATTCAGCATGACGTTTTTACACGTAATTAGTGTAAGCTGCGATATAAGTTCCAATTAAAATATCTTTACTACAAATCTTTGTTTATGGTAAAATAGCATCAGGATATTAGGGAACAAAGGCTCTAAAAATTATCATTACAGCTTTAAAACTACAACAAGGAGATAAAATGGAAGATTTAAGAGATAAATATGAAGTTGTTATAGGCTTGGAAGTTCACGCACAATTGAAAACAAAATCTAAAATTTTCGCCCCCGACGGATGCGAATTCGGAAAAGATCCAAATTCTGAAACTAGCCCGATTACTTTAGGTATGCCCGGAGTATTACCTGTTTTGAATAAAGAAGCAGTTAATATGGGAATTTTAACAGGGCTTGCACTTAATTGCGAAATCCCCGAAAGATGTAAATTTGACAGAAAACAGTATTTTTATCCGGATCTTCCTAAAGGTTATCAGATTTCACAATATGATGAACCGATTTGTGTAAACGGATACTTAAATGTTAAAGGTAAAAAAATCGGTATCACACGTGCACACCTTGAAGAAGATGCCGGTAAACTTGTTCACGCAGGTGCTGATGGGCTTGCAGGATCTTCATATTCTCTTGTAGACTTAAACAGAGCAGGAACTCCGCTTCTTGAAATAGTGTCGGAGCCTGATATGAGATCTTCTGAAGAAGCCAGAAATTATATGGAAGAATTAAGAAATATTGTCCGCTATATCGGAGTATGTGACGGGAACCTTGAAGAAGGTTCTATGAGATGCGATGCTAATATTTCGATTATGCCTAAAGGCTCAAAAGAATTCGGGACACGTGCTGAAATTAAAAACGTAAACAGCTTCTCGGCGCTTCAAAGAGCCATTGAATACGAAATCGACAGACAGATTGAAATCGTTGAAGAAGGCGGAAAAGTCGTTCAGGAAACAAGATTGTGGGACGACAATGCAAGAGAAACAAAATCAATGAGAGGCAAAGAAGATGCTCACGATTACAGATACTTCCCTGAACCTGATTTGATGCCTTTAAAAATTTCAAGAGAATGGGTGGAAGAAATCAGAGCAAAAATGCCCGAGCTTCCTCAGGCAAAACGCGAACGCTATATGAGCTTAGGTTTGAGCGAATACGATGCATCTGTAATCGTTGAACAAATGGGACTTGCACTTTTCTTTGATGAAGTTTTGAAACTCGGTGCTTCTCCAAAAATTGCCGTAAACTTCATTATGGGAGAAATTGCGGCATATCTGAAAGAAACCAAACTCGAAATTAATGAAACTAAATTGACACCTGAAAATCTTGTTGAATTAATTTCTCTTATCGAAAAAAATACAATTTCAAACAACATCGGCAAACAAATTATCGTTGACATGATGAAAGACGGTTCAAAAGCATCTGAAATCGTTGAAAAAAGAGGTTTGAGCCAGATATCAGATACGGGCGCTATTAAAGAAATCGCCCAAAAAGTCTGTGATACTAACCCTGCACAGGTTACGGCATATAAAAACGGAAAAGTTCAGCTTCTTGGCTTCTTTGTCGGACAGGTAATGAAAGAAACAAAGGGCAGAGCTAACCCGAAAGCCGTTAACGAAATATTGAAAGAAATACTTGATTAACTTGTGAGGTCAGATGCTTTTTAAAGATAAACCCAAAACCAGCATGGAAACAGAAATTTTTGAACAGGCAGATGTTCTTGAAAATCTTCTGCAAACACATATTAATGACAATAACTACATATTGTTTGATATTCCCGCCGATGTTCAAAAAATTATAATTGTTGCAAGCGGTTCATCATACCATTGTGCAAGATTTGCCGCTGATCTTTTCGGCAATATTGCAGGAATGGAAGCAGCCGCAATTTATTCAAGCGAATTTCTCCTGAAATCTGCTGTGCCTAAAGACAATGACTTTTTATATGTGTTTATAACCCAGTCAGGTGAAACATCCGATACAAATTCTGCACTGAAAAAGGCAAAAGAACTGGGAATGCGCACACTTTGCATTACAAATAAAAAAGGCTCAACAATCTGGGAGGCTTCGGATTTTAAGATTGACTGCTGCGCGGGTGAAGAAAAAAGTATTGCGGCAACAAAATCTTTAACAACGCAAATGCTTTGCTGCACACTGCTTGTCCTGAAATATGCCGCACATAAAGGCATTGATATTTCAGGCTATTTGAATGACTTAAAAACTCTGCCATCATTTATAAAAGCTTCTTACGAGCTTCATCCCGAAATCAAGGAAATGGCAAAATTCTTATCCAAATATAAAAATATTGTAATAACAGCCGACGGAATTTCATACGCTCTTGCCAAAGAAGCTTCTTTAAAAATTAAAGAAACATCTTATATAAATGTCTATTCAAACATTCTGGGTGAATTTATGCACGGGCATGTTGCAATTTTGAATAACAAACCTGCAATGATACACATTTCCGTGAACGAATTAAGCTATACAGCAATAAAGAATTTGAACAAAATTGAAGAAGATTACAACCCGCCTTTATGCATATTGGGCTGTTCAAACGACAAAATAAACACAAAATTCAATATCGATATAAATTGTGAAAGTGAAATTGTAAAATCTTTTTGTATTATTGTAATTGCCCAGCTGCTTGCTCTTGAGATTGCAACAGATCTCGGAAGAAATGTCGACAAGCCGCATGGTCTGCATAAAGTTGTAAAATGAAGCATACCGCTTTGATGTATTGTCATGCCGAACTTGCTTGCCAAATTAAAACAAAATTTTTGTCATTCTGAACTTGTTTCAGAATCTTTAAAATTTTGTGTGAGCCTGTTCCTAATTACTTAAAGTAATGAGCTCTTTAATGATTCAGGGGAACAAAAATAATATCAAATTTTCCCTATACTTTTCAAAAATTTGTACGTCATCACAGTTGCGTCTTTATCGCTTCTTAACTTCTCTATAATTGTTTCTAAAATCTTGTCATAATCATTGAGATGAGAAAACTGAAATAACTCAGCAATTTCAACACCTAAAACTTTACTTATTTTAACTATATTTTCAGGTTTTGGAAAAGAGAGTCCGTTTTCTATCCTTGAATAATTTTCCGGTTTTATATCAATCAATTCCGCAACAGTTTCCTGAGTCAGCATTTTTGCCGTTCGCAATTCTCTCAATCTTTTACCGAACATTTTTTTCATATAAATATTAAACTCCATACAGTACATTTAATTAAACCTGTGTTACAGGCTAAAATTAATGTATTGCATCAATAAAGATAATGTGTTACAATAAGAAAAGAAAGAGTTAATGATACAATATAGGATTACTATTGAAATATATTTTAATATAGCACATAAAGAGAAGTATAATATCACTATAAAAAGGAGAGTTTTTATGCCTTATACAATTTCCAATAATATAACTCTGGCAGGAAATGCGGCGGCTAAAGTAAACAGCTTTGATAATATTCATCTAGCCGCCTTCACATTAGCTGAGGTGTTAATTACATTAGGCATTATCGGTGTTGTTGCTGCATTGACAATACCTTCACTGATTGCAAATTATCAGAAAAAACAAACAGTTGCACAATTAAAAAAAGTCTATACAACAATTTCGCAAGCGTATATTATGTCCGAAAATGCGAATGGACCGTCTGAAGACTGGATTGATTCTTCACAGACTATCAACACTGAAAGTGTAAAAAAATATGTACAAACCTACTGGCTCCCGTATTTTAAATCAGTTCAAGAATGCAGTAAATTAGGAGATTGTTCTTATGATACAGTTGCCAGGGATCCAAGCGGAAATGAAGACCAGACTTTATGCATCACAGGAAATAACCGGTACACAATTGTACTTACAGACGGGACAATGATTGCATTTGTTCCATTTTCTTGGGATGCGGATGAAGAAAAGCAATATTGGGGAGGAAATCAAAAATTTTATATAGATCTTAACGGAGCTAAAAGACCGAATGTTGTAGGCAGAGATATATTCCTATTTCAAATATCTAACAAACGTGTAGTAGCGAACTGTGCCACATCTGATGAAAATACTTTAAACAGAAATTGCAGCAAAACCGGCAACGGACAATGCTGTGCAATGAAAATAATAAGAGACGGCTGGGAAATTAAAGATGATTACCCATGGTAAATAATTTTATAGTATTGAAAAGCTCCTTCTTGTAATGAAGAAGCTTTGTATTTTAAAACTGTTTTAAAAATCTTTCATCATTATTGAAGAATAATCTTATATCGTCAACTGCATATTTCAGCATAGCAAGTCTCTCAACTCCCATGCCAAACGCAAATCCTGAATATACATCAGGGTCAATTCCGACACCTTTTAATACATTCGGGTCAACCATTCCGCATCCCAGAATTTCAAGCCAGCCTGTACCTGAACATGTTCTGCAGCCTTTACCCTCGCACATAATACATTGAACATCAACCTCAGCAGAAGGTTCAGTAAACGGGAAAAAGCTGTTTCTGAAACGTGTCGGACGGCTTGTACCAAAATATATTCTGATAAATTCGTTCAAAACACCTTTTAAATCGCCGAAAGTTATGTCTTTATCAACATAAAGCCCTTCAATCTGGTGGAAAAAGTTATTTTTGCGGGCATTAATGTTTTCATTCCTGTAAACTCTACCCGGGGCAACAACTCTTATCGGCGGATTTTTCCCTTCCATAGCATGGATTTGAGCGCCGGATGTCTGGCTTCTCAATACAACATTCGGAGCAATTTCAGTATAAAAAGTATCCTGAACATCACGCGCAGGGTGATCTTTTGGAACATTCAGCGCATCAAAATTATAATATTCAGTTTCAACTTCCGGAGAATGCTGCTGCGGAACAACCGAAAAACCGAGACTTTGAAATATCTGCACAATTTCACTGGTAGTTGATGTTAAAAGATGTTCTTTTCCTCGCGGGGTAAATTTCCCGGGAAGTGTGATGTCAATTCTTTCATTTTTAAGTTTTTCATTCAGTTCTTTTCTATAAAACTCATCATGCTTTAATTTCAAAGCATCTTCAAGCTTTCTTGTAATTTCATTTGCAAGAGAGCCGATTACTCTTTTATCTTCATCAGAGAGATTTTTAAGATTTTTCTTTATCTCGTTGAACTCGCCTTTACGGCTCAGATATTTTCCTCTGATTTCTTCAATATCGTTAATAGAAGAAGCTTTTTTTATATCTTCAGTTGCGCATTCATATATTTTTTCAAGTTGTTCTTTCATATAATCTTCCTTTGTTGCTGCTTACAGTGGCATTTATTGTTTAATTTGCCCCCTCACCCGAATTTGTAAATTCACTAACGTTCTTTAACAAATTCTGCCCTCTCTCTCAAGGGGCGAGGATATTATAAAATTTCGTTATGTTTTTTCTCATAACCAATTGTTGTTACAGGCCCATGTCCCGGATATACCGTAATATTATCATCAAGTTTAAATAATTTATTTTTTATACTGTCTAAAAGTTCTTCAAAACTTCCGCCAAACAAATCAGTTCTGCCAACACTACCTCTAAACAATGTGTCACCGGAAAATAATTTATCCTCAATTAAGTAGCACACACCACCTTCTGTATGACCGGGGGTATGAATTACTTTTATCTGCATATCACCAACAGTAATTATATCACCGTCTTTTACAAACTTTTCATAAGTTGGCGGAACGCTTTCGCAAAGTCCTCCGAAAAGCCTTGTAAATTCATTAATATTATCAGAAATTATAAGATCATCATGGCAAATAACGGCTTTCGCGTTCAAAGCCTTTTTCAATTCAGTCAATCCCATAATATGATCAAAATGCCCGTGAGTTAAAAGAATATATTCAACATCTGCACCATAAGCTTTTACAGTATCGGTTATTTCAGGAATAAGAGCTGAAGCATCAATCAAAACAGCTTTTTTTGTCTTTTCATCAATAACAAGATACATGTTATTTTCTAATTGTCCGGCAGTAAAACATTTTATAATCATTACTTTCTCACCAGCTCAAAAATTTCTTTACAAATTTTAAATAATTCTTCAGCTTTATCAAGAGGAATCATATTAGGGCCGTCGCATTTTGCCTTATCAGGTTCAGGATGAACTTCAAAGAATAACGCATTTGCGCCTGCAGCCACTGCAGCTTTAGCAAGCGTAGGCACAAACCTCCTGTCCCCGCCTGATGAAGTTCCGTTAGCACCGGGTAGCTGAACACTATGTGTAGCATCAAAAACAACCGGATAACCAAAAGACTGCATAATAGGGACAGCCCTGAAATCTACAACAAGGTTGTTATACCCGAATGAACATCCTCTGTCAGTCAAAATAATTTTATCATTTCCTGCTTCTTCAACTTTTTTGACAAGTGAACCCATTTGTTCAGGCGCTAAAAATTGGCCTTTTTTAATATTTACGATTTTACCGGTTTTGGCAGCAGCAACTAATAAATCAGTCTGTCTGCACAAAAAAGCAGGGATTTGCAAAATATCAACAACTCTGCTCACCGGTTGAGCCTGATCGGGAGTATGAATATCCGTAACAAGCGGAACATCAAATTTTTCCTTAACATCCTGGAGCATCTCAAGCCCTTTTTCAAGCCCCGGTCCTCTATATGAATAAATAGAAGATCTGTTTGCTTTATCAAAAGAGGACTTGAATACAAAATTTATATCAAGCTTTTGTGTAATCTCTTTTAATCCTTTTGCGGTAACATCAAGGATTTCCTGACTTTCAGCCGCGCATGGCCCTGCAAGAATTGTAAGTTTATCCCCGCCGATTTCAAAGTCTCTCAGTTTAATTTTCTTTATTTCCATAACTCAATTATATGTAAAATATAACTAAATTACAAGCATATAATTTTAAGATTTATATACAATTAACAAAACAAATTTTTTGTGATAAGCTTGAATCATTGGAGGGACGAGAAAATGTATGACGTCATAACTATTGGAAGTGCTACTATGGACGTATTTGTCGAAAGCGACGATGCAAATATAGTTTCTGTATATACAAAAAACAAAAAATCAGAATTTATGAGTTATCCTTACGGTGCAAAAGTCGAGATAAGTGATTTTACATCTCAAGTCGGCGGTGGGGGGGTAAATACCGCATGTAATTTTGCAAATCTCGGTCTTAAAACAAGCGCTATATTTAAAATCGGCGATGATATATATTCTGCTGGAATTCTAGAATCTTTTAAAGATAAAAATATTGATTTATCTAATATAATACAAGATTCATCGTTAAGTACGGGATTTTCTATAATACTTGTAAGCTTTCAAGGTGATAGAACTGTCCTTGCACATCGAGGAGCAAATGCAAAAATAAAAAAAGCAGATATCAATTTTGAAGCTATAAAAAATGCTAAACTCCTCTATATAGCTCCAATGAACGGCGACAGTACAAAAGTTCTTGATGATATTGCAAATTTTGCAAATGACAATAATGTTTATGTATGCTTTAATGCAGGTTCAACTAGTATAAAAAAAGGATTCAATTACCTGAAAAAAATTCTAGAAAATGCAAATATCGTTGTTATGAATAAAGAAGAAGCATCTCTCGCAACACAAATTCATGTCAGACCAGACACTCGTGAAGAAAAATTTTCACAGGAACTTATTCATCCTGACCTAAAAGAAATGTTTAAAAAATTAAAAGTAAGAGATTATCAGATAATAGTAATAACAGATGGCAGTCATGGTGCATATGCCTATGACGGACATAAATATTATTACTGCCCTGTATTTGAAGGTCCCGTCGTTTCAACACTCGGCGCAGGAGATGCGTTTGCATCAACTTTCTGCGCGGCACTAGGTAAAACAAAATTAAATATCGGTAAAGCACTTATGTATGCATCGGTTAATTCCGCTGGTGTTGTATCTGAATTTGGCGCCACTCAGGGACTTTTATCCTTAAATCAAATTGAAGAAAAATTAAAATCAAATCCAGATTACAAATACAAAACAACAAAGTAGACTATTTGATAAATTTTATAACTTTAGCAGGATTTCCAGCTGCGACAGCATTTGGAGGTATATCTTTACATACAAGACTTCCTGCGCCAATTATAGAATTATCACCTATAGTCACACCAGGAAGTACAGTGACATTACCGCAAATCCAAACATTATCACCAACAATAACAGGCTTTGAAGTATTATTACCATCCTGTCTCAGTTTCGGATCAACTGGATGTATAGTTGTATAAAAGGAACAATTAGGCCCTACAAGAACATTATCACCAAAGTTAACCTCAGAATCATCAAGTATTAATAAATTATGATTTGCATAAAAATTTTCGCCAATCTTTATATTGTACCCGTAATCGCACATAAAAGGCTGCTCTATAAGGTAAACAGATCGCGTACTTCCTAATATATTGCGTAATAATTCAAGTCTTGTTCCAACCATATCCGGAGATATTGAATTATATTTATAACATAAAGATTTACACCTTATTCTTTCGTAATAAAGTTTTTTATCGTCTATTGATCGTTTAAAATTTTTACGCTCCATATCTCAAAATACCTCCGTTACAAGTTATATTAAAAATAATTTATTTATATAATTCCACCAGCAGAAATATTATGTATAATTTTTTATATATCAAAATTATAATATTCCTTAAAAAATTTCGTGATTTTCATATTTTATAGTATAATGTCAGTAATAAGAAGGAGAAAAATATGGGATACAAAATTTTATCAAAAAAAGAACTATGTCCCAACCAATACGAAATAACAGTTTACGCACCTTACGTTGTGAGAAATGCAAAAGGCGGACAGTTTATAATATTCCGTGCTAATGAAAACAGCGAACGTGTACCGCTAACAATTGCAGATATAAATAAAAATACAGGCGAATTAACCCTTGTATTTATGGCTGTTGGATATTCAACAAAACAACTCGCTGCCTTAAACGAAGGCGACGAAATACACGATATAACCGGCCCTCTGGGGCAGCCGACTCACATAAAAAAATATGGTACAGTTGTATGTCTAGCAGGAGGATACGGGGCCGCACCTTGTTATTTAATTGCAAAAGCCTTTAAAGAAGCCGGTAATAAAGTGTATATGATTATGGGTGCACGAAATAAAGATTTAATATTCTGGCAGGATAAGATGAAAGATGCCTGTACAGAGTTATTTGTTACAACAGACGATGGTTCGCTCGGTGAAAAAGGTTTTGTAACAACAGTACTTGAAAAAATAATTAATCGTGAAAAAGTAGATTATGCTATTGCGGTAGGCCCAATGCCTATGATGCGCGCAGTAGCAGATTTAACCCGTGATAAAGGAATTTATACAGAAGCAAGTATGAATCCTATTATGGTTGACGGAACAGGTATGTGCGGAGCCTGCCGCGTTACTGTCGGAGGGGAAACCAAATTTGCATGTGTCGACGGGCCTGATTTTGATGCACATAAAATAGATTTTGACGAAGTTATTAACAGAACAAAAATTTACAAAGATCAGGAACGCAAACGCGATGAAAATTGTAATTTATTGAAACAAGCAAATGCTTTATCTAAAAACAAGGAGGGAATTTATGGCTAAAGACATTCCGTATTGTCCGCTTATGAGTGCCGGTTCAGACATTGACAAAGTTTGTACACTCGAAAGCTGTGCATGGTATGTTCCAAGTGTAAGAAAATGTGCTATGTACATGCTTGCATATAATGCTTTGTTAGAGACAAACGCAAGGCAAAGAGCACAACAGCACAGATAGGATTTTTGTATGAAAATACTTGTCTGCATAAAACAGGTTCCGGATACCACAGATATCAAATGGACCGAAAATAATACAATACAAAGAGAAGGTGTGGAAAGCGTTATAAATCCTTATGACGTTTTTGCAATTGAAGAAGCTTTAAAGCTGAAAAAAAGTATTGATAATGTTGAAATTACAGCATTAACAATGGGGCCATTGCAGGCTGAAGATATACTGAAAAAAGCCATTGCTGTCGGATGTGACCATGCGGTCTTAATTTCGGACAAAAAATTTGCAGGGGCTGATACTTATGCAACAGGTAAAACTATCGCTTCCGCAATTAAAACTAAATTAGCCGATTATGATTTAATTTTATGCGGCCAGTTTGCAGTTGACGGTGATACCGCACAAACTGGACCAAGTATAGCAAATCAGCTTGGTATACCGCAGGTTACTTATGTAAGGAAATTGTACAAATGTGATGGCAAATCCATCTATGCGACAAGAGAAATTGAAGAAGGATTAGAAGCTGTTAAAGCTCAATTTCCGGTTCTTATCTGTGTCTTAAAGGGTTATGAAGAACCTACACGTCCGAAAATAAATGGAATCATCAAAGCTCAAAATTCAAAAATCACAGTGTATTCTATGGAAGACATAGGTCTAACCCCCGAAGATGTTGGAATCAAAGGCTCACCAACTTACGTAAGCCGTGCTTTTCGTCCACAAAATACAAGAGGGGAATGTGAAATATACAGCAATTGTGGTACTTTTGCAGAAAAAATAAAAAAATTCGGAGGATTATGTAATGAGTAATATTATGATTTATGCAGAAGTCACAAAAGAAAATTATCTCCATACTGTTGTTTTTGAACTGGCATATAAGGCACAAGAACTTTCAAAAAAACTTGATAATGCATCCGTTTCAGCTATTTTAATAACTAAAACCGGACTTGCAGAAACATTTAAAGAAGCATTTATAAATTCCGGTTTTGACTTCGTTTATATAGCAGAAAGTAACAGATTCACGCATTATTCAACAGAGCTTTACTCAAAGGTAGCAGTAGATATTATAAAAGAAGTAAAGCCTGATATAATTCTTATAGGCGCAACGACACAGGGCAGAGATCTTGCCCCAAGAATTTCATCATCTTTACACACAGGGTTAACAGCTGATTGCATAGGGCTGGACATCAATGAAAAAGGCCAGCTTGCAGCAACACGCCCCACATTTGGGGGAAAACTTATGGCGACAATTCTTTGCAAAACATTGCCTCAAATGGCGACTGTCAGACCTAAAGTTTTTAAACCTGCACCGGGAAATATTGTAAAAGATACAAAATTCATCTATATAAAACCTGAGATTGATAATTTTGAAAAAAAAGTTGAATTTATAGAGTTTGTGAAAGGTTTGAATACTGCGATTAATGAATTGGACAGTGCTGATATTATTGTAGCAGGCGGAAAAGGAATGAAAAATGAAGCTGGTTTTGAATTATTAAAAAATTTTGCACAAAGTATAGGGGCATGTGTTGCAGCTAGCCGCGGCGCGGTTGACATGGGGCTTGCACCTGTAGACATTCAGATTGGTCAGACAGGAAAAACAGTTACACCAAAATTATATATAGCTTGCGGCATTTCCGGGGCAATACAGCATATAGTCGGCATGCAAGACAGTGATAAAATTATGGCAATTAACATAGATGAAAAAGCTCCGATTTTTGAACACTGCAATTGTGGAATTATCGGTGATGTATTTGACATTCTTCCTGAATTAACAAACATTTTTAAACATTCTGAAGCTTGACAAAATATATAAAATAAAAAATAAAAAATTTATAAAAAAATTAAAAAAAAAATTTCATGGGATTAAAAAGGAAAAATAGGGAGGCTTTGAACGCCCCCCCCCCCGCAAGATGCAAGTATAGCAAGCATATTCAAAAAAACTTATAACATTTTAAATAAAAACTGCTACACTAATGATATAAAACATCGGAAAAAGAAACAGGCTTTTACACTTGCTGAAGTATTAATTACACTTGGGATTATAGGAATTGTTGCAGCAATGACTATGCCTGTATTGATTAACAATTACCAGAAAAAAGTTACGGTGACTAAACTTAAAAAATTTTACTCAGTAATGAATCAAGCCATAATGCAATGGGAATATGATGAAGGCTTGGAACCGGAACAAGTTCAATTTTCAAATGATATGATTAATAATGAAGATAATACATACAAATGGTTTGCAGATAATATTTGGAAATATATAAATACATTAGATAAAGAAAAAAAAGGTGGGAAATATATTGCTGCAGCATTCAATGACGGAAGCGGATTTCGCGCGAGAACAGCCACTACTAACACGATATATATCACTTTTTGTACGTCTTACAAATATTGTGAAAACATTACAGCCAGTGGAGAAGACATGATGGATGGCAGAAGACAATTTTTATTTAGCCTGACAAATGGAAAATTTATAACATCCGCATCTAATTTTCATAAATATACACGCGAAGAATTGTTAGATTCTTGTAAATACGGCAACGCCGACAATCCGGAAGTAAGTATAAAAGGTAAACGACATGCCTGTACAAGACTTATTGAATATGACGGTTGGGAAATAAAAAAAGATTATCCTTGGGACCAAACAATGCTTGAGAAATAATTTTTATGCTACTATAATAGGATATGGCTGAAGGACAAATTTACAAAATCCATTCCGATTTTTATTACGTTGATGACGGACTAAATACGCACGAATGCAAAATTCGTGAAGTATTAAAAAAACAAAAAGAAAAAATTCTTGTCGGGGATTTTGTCGAATTTGAAAAAGGTGTAATTACAAAGATTATTCCGAAAAAAAATTTTATAAAACGTCCCAGTGTCGCAAATATTGATCAAATTGTAATAGTTTCCGCACTCAAAGAACCTGATTTGGATCTTCATCAGCTTAACAGATACATTGCACTGTCGAAATATTATAATATTCCTACAGTCCTTTGCTTTAACAAAGAAGATTTAAAATGGGATAAACATCTTAAAGATAAAATAAAAAAAATTTATGCATCATTAAACTACAAAATAGTTTATACTTCAGCTACAGAACACAAAGGAATTAAAAATTTTGAAAAATTACTGGAAGGAAAAACAAGTGTACTCTGCGGCAATTCAGGAGTCGGCAAATCCAGCCTTGTGAATGCAATTAATCCGAAACTTAACCTGAGAACAAAAGAAGTAAGTGAAAAAACACAAAGAGGTACACATACCACAAGACACTGTGAAATTATAAAAATTAATGACACATCAAGAATTATTGACACACCCGGTTTCAGCAACGTAAAATTTGATTTTATAATGCCCGCGGATGTAGATTTGCTTTTTGATGATATCGCAAAATTCAGAGGTGAATGTAAATATTCGGATTGCCTTCATATAAACGAAGACGGATGTAATGTCTTAAATAACATTGAAAAAATTGATGCATCACGCTATGAAAGCTATCTTGTATTCATTGACGAAGCAGCAGAATATAAAGAACGCATAAAATATGAAGGTAAAAAACAAGAAAATTCCAAAAAATTTGTTAACAACAAACACATTGCAAAAATCAGTGAAAAGAAACGGCAAAGCGCCAGAAACACATTAAAACAAAACATTTATAAAGGTATTGAATATGAAAATGAATGATTACACTGAACTTATTGATAAAAAACTCAATGAATATATACCTGTATGCTATCCGCAAAAGATTTTTAAATCAATGAAATACACGGTAACATTACAGGGCAAACGTTTAAGACCTGTTATGTGCCTCGAAGCCTGTCGTATGTTTGGCGGGAATTATGAAGATGCAATCCCGACAGCCTGTGCAATAGAGATGCTTCACGCTCAAACCCTTATACATGACGATCTTCCCTGTATGGATAACGATATATACAGACGCGGTCAGCTTACAAACCACATGGTTTTCGGAGAAGCCCATGCAGTACTTGCAGGCGATGCCTTGTTAACTTTTGCGCCGCAAACAATTTTAAAATACTCTAAAAATCTAGATACTGAAAAATTAATAAAAATAATGGAAGAATATTTTCAAGCAGCAGGAGCTTACGGGGTCATAGCAGGACAGGTTGTTGATATAGAAAGTGAAAAATTCTCTCAAGCCGGTTCCTTTGATACTGATGATGAACAACTTTCTGAAATCTTGGAATATATTCATACGCACAAAACAGCAGATCTTTTTAAACTTGCATTGAGAACAGGTGCAATAATTGCAGACGCAACAGCTGAACAGCTTGAACAAATAACAGAATTCGGGCAAAAACTCGGTGTTGCATTTCAAATAGCCGATGACATTTTAGATGAAACTTCAACTTTTGAAGAAATGGGAAAAACTCTCGGCAAAGATAAAGAAGAAGGGAAATTAACGTATACAAGCCTTTACGGACTTGATAAATCTAAAGAAGATTTAAACAAACTGCTTGATGAATGTTTTGAAATTCTGTCAATAAATAATCTTAAATCAGAAGTGTTTGAACAAATTCTGAATAAAATCAGAATAAATTAATTTACATAAAAAATATTATAGGAACTTAAAAATAAACTAATCGTACTTTCTTTGCCTCCGGCGGGTCTTCCAGACAGGGGCACTTTTGATGGCAAAAGTGCCTCAAAACCAGCGACACACATTCACTCGCTAATAATTTACAAGACTCAGCCTTAAGGCGTGTAAACTCGCTATATCTTGGTCATGCTGAACTTGTTTCAGCATCTCTATATCGCTCAAACAATACACGCCTTTGATATTTGCTTCGTCTGTAATTATTGCTCGTTCCGTTATCGTCGCATTATTAAATTAATTATAAAAGATAAAAATAATTCGACCTTCAATGGAGCGAATAATTAATGTAAGCGAAACAACGACAAAACGAGTGCTGTTTGAGCGGTAAAATTAGATCCTGAAACGAGTTCAGGATGACAAATGTATAGCGAGTTCACTCGTTTTAGGTTGAGCGTTACAATTAATTAATGAGCGAAATGTTGGTCGAGAGTTTCTTTGCGGTACTTTCTTGTCGGTACAAGAAAGTACCAACAAGGTCTCTTTAGTAAGTTGTTGCATTTCCTATAATATTTTTTATGTTTAAATATTTTACAAAGTATCTGTTTTTATGATATACTAAAGTTGCAAGAAATAGGTTAGGACATTAATTAATGATTACAGGCATTGCAAATACCGGTTACGAAGCATTATCTGCAGGTATATTAGCCGCATTTATAGCTCAAATTATTAAATTTTGTATTTTTACAATAAAAACGAAAAGAATAAATTTTAAAATATTTACAACAACAGGCGGGATGCCAAGTTCACATTCAGCGGGCGTAATGGGACTGGCAACAATTGTTGGAATTATTGAAGGCTGGGATTCGATTTCTTTTGCAATTGCAATCGGTTATGCACTAATTACAATGTATGACGCAGCAGGAGTTCGCCGTGCAGCCGGTAAAACAGCAGCATGCTTAAATCGTATGATGGAAGATTTTTATAAACACGATGTTCAAGCAATAGGCGGTAAACTAAAAGAACTCCTCGGTCATACCCCTTTAGAAGTTATAATGGGAGCAATTTTCGGAATATTATTTGCATTTTTCTATCATTTCTGTGCGTTAGGACAATAGATGCTGAAACGAGTTCAGGGTCTATAAGATATGATTCCGAAACAAGTTCGGAATGACATTATGTCCGTTTTTCGAGAATATCTGGTGTAAACTGCGATATAAGTTTCAAATAAAACTGCTTGATTTTTTCTTTATTTATGCAATAATATAATTGTTATAAGGGCTTATAGATTTAACTCTATATCCGAAAGTTTATACCCTTAATTAAAGAAAGAGATACTCAACTATAATATGAGTGTGAAACCGCAGGAATTTAATTACAAGTTTATAAAAGAAAATGCAAGTGCCGGAAGCTGGCGCAGAGGTTATGAATACCACCTTAAAGACATGGTATTTGACTCTTATCCTGAAAAAAACTTTTATATGGCAAAGGTTAAAGGAAATTTTCAGGATCATTATAATACCGATTTAATCTTTAAGAAAAATAAGGTAGAAGCCCGCTGTAACTGTCCGCTGAAAGAAGAATGGTGCAAGCATGCAGTTGCGGTTGCTCTAAAAGCAATTGATGAGCATGCTTATGAAGACTGGCTTGAGACAAAATTCGGCATGGAATTTGATTTTCCGGATGAAAATACAGAACTTACAGAAGAACCGCAGGGAAATTATATTTTTCACTTTAATTCAAAAAGAAAAGCAAACTTTTTCTCTGTGCTTGTACGCTCAAGAGAGACAGGCAAAGTCGTAAGACAGATTGAACCGATTTTGAGAGCTTTGATTGAAGCACAAAAACAAAACCCTGATTTTGAACTCAACAATTCCCAGAAAGTTGAAGTTGCAATATTCCAGCAGCTTTTAACAATTTCAAGACAGGATAAAAAAGCAGGCTGGTACGATATTCCTATTACCAAATTCGGTCCGATGTTTACACTTCTTTCAAAAGCCGATGAAGTTCTTGATGAAAAAACAAAAGACAGACTAAAATTTACCGATGAAGAATGGAAACTTGTCTTGAACGTCAATACAGGCGCTCAGGGGACAATTCTTCTTTCACTTGAATGGAAAAGACCTGATAAAGATGATGTTTATCCGCTTGAAGAAGTCAGATATTTCTCGAGACATTTGAAATGGGGGAGATACAAAAATATAATTTTTCCGACTAATATTGCTATGAGTTCAATTCCGCAAAATATTCTAAAATCCTCTTTTACTGACTTGAAAGATGCTGACGGCGGGAAATTTATCTACGAAGAACTGCCCAAACTTCAGGAAATTATGGATGTTGAAATCGCTGATAATATCAGTAAACTTATGCTTGAAGAACGTCCGCCGATAAATATCGTTACAATGGGAATTGATTATGATCAATCATTAAAAGCGTCACTAGAATTTGAATATGACGGGGTTGTTGTTCCGTATTCAAAAACCACAGCAGAAAAAGCTCCTTATATCACCATCAAAAAACAGGGAGAAGATCTTGTCTACTGGATTAAAAGAAATTTGAAACATGAACAGGAAGCTTATCAAATGCTTCTGGCGTGCAAATTTGTTCCAATGCAGACAAATAACCTTGCGCTGGAAAAAGAGAATGCAATTGATTTCTACAATTATTATATTAAGCAGGCAGGAGAAGGCTGGAAATTCGTTGAAAAAGACGATATGACCTTCTTTAAACTTATGGATAATCCTTTCAAACTCTGCGCAAAAATCGATTTTTCTGAAGAGGCTGAAGATTCTTTCGAAATCTTTTTATACGGTCAGGCTGGAGAAGAAATTATCAACTTCGATGAAGTTTATGAAACAATTCAAAGCGGCGAAAAATACAGCCGTATAAGAAGCCTCGGCTTTGTTGAATACCCTGCGCAGGATATTTATTCAATTATGCGTGCGTTTAACTCATTTGATGTTTACAGAAACAATGAAAATAAATTTATCGTAAAAACATATCGCGCAGGCTTGATTAACGAACTTAAAAACCTTAATGTAGAACTTGTTTTGAGTGAAGAGTTCGAAAACTTCTGGAAACAAATGTCCAACTTCTCAACTTCGGAAGATTTGAAACTGCCCGAAGGAATCCATGCGGAATTCCGTGAATATCAGACAAAAGGTTTCGGCTGGCTCTGGTTTATGTATGAATACGGGTTGAACGGAATTCTGGCCGATGATATGGGGCTTGGTAAAACATTACAGGCTCTTGCCGTAATCCAAAAAGCCAAAGAAGAAGACGGCCCTTCACCGACTCTTGTAATATGCCCGACAACAGTTGTATTTAACTGGGAATCAGAAATTCAAAAATTCGCGCCGACTCTGACAACATTAAAATTGTCAGGTGTTGACAGAAAAGAATTCTTTAAAGAAATTCCAAACTATGATGTTGTAATTACAAGCTACGCGCTTATAAGACGCGATATTAACAAATTAAAAGATTATAACTTCAGATATGTAATTCTTGATGAATCCCAGAATATTAAAAACGCAATGTCGCAGACTGCGCAGGCTGTAAAAAAATTACAAGCATCTCATAAACTCGCGCTTTCAGGAACACCAATCGAAAACAAACTTGAAGAATTATGGTCAGTGTTTGACTTTTTAATGCCGGGATTTTTGTTCAGCATGTCGGAATTTAATTACAGATACGTCAACCCGATTATGGAGCGGCAGGACAAAACTGTTGAAAAACGTTTGAAACTGCAGATTTATCCGTTTATCTTGCGCCGTATGAAACGCGATGTTGCAAAAGATCTTCCTGATAAAGTCGAAAACATTGCATACTGCGAACTTACGGATGAGCAAAGAGATTTCTACCTGCAGGTTCTTGACAGCACTAAAGAAGAACTATTCAAATCCATTGAACAAAACGGACTTGAAAAGAGCAGACTGTCAATTTTCTCGGCACTTCTGAGATTACGTCAAATCTGCTGTCATCCGAGACTTTACGACAAAAATAATGTTAAAAACATTATGAAATCCGGCAAATTTGAAAAACTTAAAGGAATGCTGGAAGAAATTATTGACGAGGGACACAGAATATTACTATTCAGCCAGTTTGTTGATATGCTGGATATAATTAAAGCATGGCTTGAAAGAGAAGGAATTCCATACGAATATCTGACAGGAAAAACAAAAGACAGACAGGGTGCTGTTGAAAGGTTTAATTCAACCCCATCAATTCCTATCTTCCTGATAAGTTTGAAAGCCGGAGGAACAGGCTTGAATTTGACAGGTGCGGATTACGTAATCCATTACGATCCTTGGTGGAACCCTGCTGTTGAAGATCAGGCAACAGACAGAGCCTACCGTATCGGCCAGACTAAGAAAGTATTTGTATACAGACTTATTACAAAAAATACCGTTGAGGAAAAAATTCAAAAGCTCAAAACAGTTAAACGTAACCTTGTAGACAGCGTAATTTCTGTTGACAGAAATATTGTTAAATCACTCACAATGGATGATATTAAAGAAATCTTCTCTGTTGATTAGCAACGTAGCTGTTGCATCCTCCAGGATATTGCATAAACCTTTCTTATACTGCAATTGGTGTATTACGCTTCACCATAGACAAAGTAAATCTTTAACTGCAAAATTTACCATGGATAATCATCTTTTATTTCCCATCCATCCTGCATTATTTTTGCGGCACAGCACCAGCCGTTCCCTTTAGATCTGCAACTTGAGTTAACAACTTTATTACCATAACAATAACCGGTTATACGATGATTGGATAATTGGAGGATAAATACATCTTTACCTGCAACATTTGGACCTTTTGCACCGTTCAAATCTATATAAAATCGTTGGATACTGCCCCAGAACTGTCCCTCATCTTCAGTCCAATCAAATGGTACGAAAGCTATTAATGTCCCATCTTCTAATATAATTGAATAACGATTATTGCCTACCAGAGTTATAGCGCCTCCACTCGGAGTCCTCGCCGGAACATCATAGGAACAATCTCCGCTCTTACTGCATTCTTGTATTGATTTAAAATACGGAAGCCAATAAGTCTGTACATATTTTTTAACGCTATCCAAATTTACATTATCAGAGCCGCCAATATTCCAGTAATCAGAATCACCATTTTCATTTACTGACATTTCATATGCTTGTGATATCACCGAATAGACTTTTTTTAACTTTACTATAGTTTGTTGTTTTTGATGATTTGCTATAAGTGCCGGCATTGTTAATGCTGCAACAACTCCGATAATTCCAAGGGTGATTAGAACCTCAGCCAAAGTAAATGCGGTGTGACGGACATTGTCAGTAATGTCTACGTGCGTAGCACCTTCGGCAAGAGTAAACGCTACCCGACGGACATTGTAAGAAGTGTCTATGTGTGTAGCACCTTCTGTCGGTGAGAATGCACAAAACGAATTGCTTGTATTATAAAAATTTTTACCATAGCAATTTTCATTTATATTGCATAATCCATTTCCGCAAAAAAACGAGTATGAGCTTAAATTCGCCCCCCCCCCCGAAGCTGCGTTTTTAAATAAATCCATCATATACATACTCCTTTCTATATTAACATCATTTATTATATCATACAAAAACGGATTTAGCAATGTAAGACTGATACCGTACACTAAATAACACCTGAATGTCACACCTGAAATAAATTCAGCATAACATTTTTATTTACACCTAAGGCAGGCAATCAAAATAACCTTTACCTGAACCGTCAGGACATGTATTTGCTATCGCGTATTGAGAACAGCTAAAGCCATTTGTTGTTGAAGTACTGTTTTTGGAACATTCTCCCTCTACCGTTTTCCAGCCATTATAGGTATCTGATGTTTGTGAGCAAGTGTCTTTTTCCGCATCAGTACAATTACGAATAGTATATGTTATTGGTTCAAGCCTACAGTTTCCTGTATTAAAATGAAAGAAAAATATATCATGTCCGAATGCATTAGGTCTTTTGCCTGATCCGTTTGTATCAACTGCTATTATTGTTCCAATCCCACTATTATGGGAACAAAGAGCAAATTGCATTCCATCAAGTGTAGCTCCGCTTTTACTGTTTGTCCATGAAATATTATACAAACAGTTAAAATGAATTCCGCCAGCTGCTTTGTTTTTAGTATACGTAAAAAAACTTGTATACTTATCATAGGAACTAATCTGATCAGTCTTTACCAAATTTGATAAAATAAGATTTTTTATACCTTCCGTTTGGCTGTAAGAACAATCACTATATTCTGACATTACTATTGAACCAAGCTGACTAATAATTGAATATGCTTTTTTAAATTGTGTTTCTAAAACCTTATGTCTGTAATGAGAAATAAGCGAAGGCATTGTTAATGCCGCAATAACTCCGATAATTCCGAGAGTGATTAAAACCTCAGCCAGAGTAAATGCGACTCGACGGAGATTGTCAGTGGTGTCTACGTGCGTAGCACCCTCAGCCAGAGTAAACGCGGTTTTCTTTAGTGAAGGATGAAGAGTAAAACGTGAAGGGAGTTTATCTGCTTCACTCCTCTGTTGCAGGGAGTGGAGGAGAGGGTTGTTGGAAGATAGGAGGGTAGGTGGATAAAAGGATAAGATATTTACTGATAATAGCCTACCTTCATACCTTAATATATTCTTACCATCTAAATTGGATTGACCTCTAACTAGCTGAGAGTTGCCCCCCCCCCGAAATCACAGGGAATGTTATTACTGATCTTTAATTCACTCATTATTGCCCCTTTCATACTTAAGATTATTATTTATTTATGTTAACACATTTTTGATTTTTTTCAAGTTTCAGGTTTAAATGCTCTGAGATACAAAAACAAATTTAGCAAGACACTTTGAAATTTATTTTAAGCAACATCTTGATTATCAGGTCCGATTACCTGAATTCCAAATTTTGTACGGAATAGATGTTTTACAGTATCGCCTTGTATTTCATACATCATTTTGTTAAATAAGTCATAAGCTTCACGTTTGTATTCAATCAGCGGGTCTTTTTGGCCGTAAGCACGAAGCCCTATCCCCTCTCTGAGCATATCAATATTATGCAAATGATCAATCCACTTATTATCAACAACACGCAATAAAATATCACGCTCTAAATTTCTTATCACATTGTTATCACTGAAAGGTTCCTGAAGTTCTGCATTCGGATCGTATTGGGATATTACCTGATTATAGAAATTAATAACTTCTTCTTCATGCTGTCTGTATGTACTCAGTGCAAGTTCTTTAAGTTTGTCATAAACTGCTTCAAAACGTAAATTTTGAACATCTGTTACCTGAACTGCTGATAACTGCGGTATTATTGAATGAAGTTCTTTTATCATTGTCTGCAAGTCTTCATAAACATATTCTTCCGGATGAAGGTCCGGCGCAATATAACTTCTTAATAATCTGTCAATTTCCTTTTCAATCATATAGTAAATATCTTCAGATAAGTTTTTTCCGGCAAGTACTTTTCGGCGCTGAGCATAGAATTTTTCACGCTGAATGTTCATTACATCATCATATTCAAGAACCGATTTTCTTATGTCAAAGTGGTAAGTTTCCACTTTTTTCTGAGCAGATTGAATTTGTTTTGTAATTAGAGTATTCTCAATTGCAAGATCTTCTTCAACATTAAGCATATTCATTAATGCCGTAATCTTATCACCGCCGAATATTCTCATCAAATTATCTTCAAGAGAAAGAAAAAATCTTGTAGAGCCTGGATCTCCTTGACGTGCTGCACGGCCTCGTAACTGATTATCAATACGACGAGATTCATGGCGTTCAGTACCTATAACATGGAGCCCGCCAACCTCTACAACTTTTGCATGCTCTGATTCCGTTATCTCACGTGCATCTTTCAAAGCTTTTTCTTTTTCTTCCTCATAATTATTACTGTCAGGTGTTATGCCTTTGTTGTCAAGCATATCTTTTGCAAGAAATTCTGCATTACCACCTAACAATATATCTGTTCCGCGACCCGCCATATTAGTTGCAATTGTAACAGCGCCAACACGTCCTGCCTGAGCAATAATATACGCCTCTTTTTCATGATGCTTAGCATTTAAAACCTGATGCGGAATTCCTCTTTTCTTTAATAATGCCGAAACATATTCGGATTTTTCAATACTGATTGTTCCTACAAGAACGGGACGCCCGATTTGATGCATTTTTATAATATCTTCCACAACTGCATTATATTTTGCGCGTTCCGTTTTATAAATTACATCCGGATAATTAACTCTTATATCAGGTTTATTTGTAGGAATTGCAGTAACTTCAAGGTTGTAAATTTTGCCGAATTCTGCTTCTTCAGTCATTGCAGTCCCAGTCATACCTGAAAGCTTAGGGTAGAGCCTGAACAAATTCTGGAATGTAATACTTGCAAGAGTCTGCGTTTCATCTTGAATTTTTACGCCTTCTTTAGCTTCAATTGCCTGATGCAGACCGTCAGACCAGCGTCTTCCTTCCATCAATCTGCCGGTAAACTCGTCAACTATCATAACTTCGCCGTTTTTAACAACGTAATCGGTATCCTTAACAAATAATTCCTTTGCCTTAAGAGCCTGCAAAAGATGATGTGCATACTGGGTATTAATATCAAACAAATCTTTAACACCGATAATTTCCTGAGCTCTATCAATACCGTCTTCTGTCAAAATGATATTTTTATTTTTCTCATCAACCTCATAATCTTTAATTTTTTCCAATTGGGGAGCAACTTTTGACATTAACTGATAAGTCTCGGCTGATTTTTCAAGACGTCCGCTTATAATCAAAGGAGTTCGCGCCTCGTCAATCAAAATGCTGTCAACTTCATCAATAATTGCATAATTATATGGTCTTTGAACAAGCATATCAATACTTGGCGCCATATTATCCCGCAGGTAGTCAAACCCGAATTCATTATTGGTTCCATAAGTTATATCACAGTCATAAGCTCCTTTTTTAGCGGCAAAATCATCAGCTGTACGACCGCCTGAAAGAATTACTCCAACCGTCAAGCCAAGAAATTTATAAATTTTTCCCATCCATTCGCTGTCACGCTTTGCAAGGTAATCGTTTACTGTAATAACGTGAACTCCTTTGCCTGTCAAAGCATTTAAGTAAGCTGGCAGAGTTGCTACAAGAGTTTTACCTTCACCTGTTCTCATCTCAGCAATATGACCGTTATGGAGAAAATATCCACCAATAAGCTGAACATCAAAATGACGCATATTTAAAACACGCTTTCCTGCCTCTCTGACTGTTGCAAAGGCTTCGGGTAAAATTTTATCCAGAGCTTCCTTCTCAAGTTTTCTATCAGTTTTAAAATCTTTTGATGTAGGCCGTTTTGCAAGAATTTCTTTAAATTCATCAGTTTTAGCTCTTAATTCTGCATCCGTCATCTGCTCAAACTGGGGTTCAAGAGCATTAATATGGTCAATAATCCCCATAATACTTTTTACTTTTTTTTCGTTAGGGTCGCCCAACATCTTCAATAAAAAACCTAGCATTATAAATTTTCCTCTACACTGGTAATATAATTTAATACTAACACAGACAAGGAAAAATTAAATATCCCTTAATGAAATATTTATATTTTGTTAATCAATACTTGATTAGAAAAAATTTTTGTGATTTTATAAAATTGGAATTAGGTAATTCCTCTTAACCTTATTCAAGGGTTTGGCAGACAAAGCGGCGGCTGCGTTGGATGGCAACCCCGAATATTTGTAAAGAACTGCCGCAGACTCCTTTTGAGAACGCAGTAGCAAAAGTAAATTAAGAAGGAAAATGTAAAATGTTAAAAATCAGATTAAAAAGAATGGGCGCTAAAAAGAACCCCTCATACAGAATTATCGTTATTAACTCAACTACAAAACGTGAAGGCAGACCTGTTCAGGAATTAGGTCATTACAACCCGAAAACTAAAGTTATGAAACTTGATAAAGTTTCAGCTCTTGATTGGGTAAAAAAAGGCGCTCAGCCGACTGAAACAGTTGCATACCTAATCAAAAACTGCAACGATGACGGTACTTTAAACTACATAAAAAAAGAAACAGTAAAACTTTCTAAAAAAGCTCAGGCAAAGGCTCAGGCAGAAGCAGAAGCAAAGGCTAAGGCTGAAGAAACAACAGCTGAAGCGTAAGTTTAAAATCGTAAGTTTAAATTATTAAATGACGGCAGATTTTCAAATCTGCCGTCATTTATTTTATCTTTTATCAATTCCCGGTCCTTCAATATCTTTTTCCTTTACTCTTATATCTTCACCAATTATTCTTGTTATTTTACTTAAAGTCGCAGTATCTGATTTATCTAATATCAAAGTATTATTCTCACTTAAATCTTCAGCAATAATACCATCTTTATACTTTCTAATCTCAGATCTTATATCAACTTTATCATCATTATTTTTGTCATTAGCTACATTAATAGTACTATTTGTGATAGTCTCACCTATAATATGATCATCTTTCTGTGAACCGGTTACTTTAACATTATCAACATTTTCTAATATAGTCTCTGTATCATAATCAAAAGACTGCCACATTGTTAGTTCTCGCGACTGCATTTTTCCGTATTTTTGTTCAGGATATTCTACCTTGATTCCGGATTTAAATTCAACAATATAAATCTTTTTTCCATCTTTTTGTTTAACTTCAGCTGACTTTACCTGATTCCAGTTAAAATTAACTCCACCAAATTTTTTGTTGTGAATAGGGTCGCTCATGATTTAATCTCCTTTAATTTCTTTTGTATCTCTTTTGTATTTAATTGCAATTGCACATCTTACATCTTTATAAAAACATTTTATTATCATAAATTGCATAAAATTTGATATTAAATTTCATATATTTTGTATATAATAGATATATCAATATTTTCATAGCTTTACATTTTGTAATAATTTTGTTGTTTATTAGATATTTTATAGAAAAATTTTATTAATATTAGCACTTTAATCTCATTTTGATACTTAAAAGTATCTCATATAATGAATTTAAGGTTAAATATCATGAATATAAAAAAGCAATTAGGCAGCAAAATAAAAAGACTGAGGATGAAAAACGGATTGACTCAGGAACAGTTTGCCGAAAAAATTAATATTGCTCCGCGAACACTCAGTGGAATCGAAACAGGTGAAAATTTTTTAACAGCAGATACTCTTGAAAAAATTCTTGATGTTCTTAATGTATCAAGTTCTGAACTTTTTGCAATTGACCATATCAAACCAGAAAAAGATTTAATCAGTGAAATCATTACAGATGTCCAAAACCTCAAAGACAGACAAAAAATCGAAACTATTTATAAAATAATTAAAGCTACAATTAATGAATAACACTCTCTCTTGCTTTTGCCGGATGCCAGTCATTATCCTTACCTATTTGATTAAATTTGCAGTTAAAATATAAACCTGTTATCCCAAGAATAATAATTTCCTGTTAAAGAAAGAATATCATTTAGCGTTATCTTTCATAAATATTATATTAATCATTATACTTGCTTATTTCCATAAAATAATTTTCTAATGCAAGATAACCCTTATAAATTTCGTTTGAAATATTTGCATAACTTGTTGCAACAATAAATTTAAGCTCTTTTGTACGGATTTCAAGAATTTCGTCAGCATCGTTTTTTAAGTTTTCATCTGCAGAGACAGACCATTTTTGTAGTAATGCCAGTTCTTCATACATTTGTTTTACGGTTGTATATTCAAGTGCATTAAAGTCATACTTGGCCAGAAGTTTTTTTTCAGTATTAGTAATACGCGGCATGACAGCCTGAAATTTAAAAACTTTTTTTACGATAACGTAATTATCAGCAAGTTTGCGATGAGAATAAGGAATTATATTTTTAGCAAGCAGCGCAGCATAAGAACGTGATGTAAAAACTTCTTCATCTCTTGAAAAAGCACTTCTTGAAGTTAAGTCAAAATTTGATTTTTTTTCTATTAAATCTTCCGGCATCTCTACCCCCTGTTAAGAAAATAATACAAAATCTAAACTAAATTGTCATTGTTATAAGTCAAATTTTTTACATAAATTAAAATTATCAAATAAGAGATTTCACAAAAATTCTAATTGTATTTAATCGTTTTTTATCATTTTTAAAAGAAGTTACAATTTTTATAATATCATCGAAAATCTGTTCTTCATTACACATAGAATCAAATTCAAAAAGATCAGTAAACTGAAGTTGTAATACATCAGTAAGTTTGCAAAGATTATCTGCAGAAGGAAAATATTTACCTGTTTCAATAGAGCTTATACTTGTAACATCAACTCCAATTAATTCTGCAAGCTGTTCCTGTGTCAATCCCCTGTATTTACGGTATTTTTGTAAATTTTTTCCAAAACTTTTTTTCAAATTCATTTTTTACCTCTTTTAAATATTCTATAAAGTATGTGAATATTTAACATTGAGTAAAACTCATATTTTATATTGACAAACAGCAGTTTTGCTTGTATATTATAGAAGTTATACTTATTATTTAGAGGTAAATATATAAATGAAACTCAAAAATTATACTTCTAGCGGATATACTCCGACAAAAAAAGCTGTACACATAAACACTTATAATAATGTTTTTCGTACTGCATTTACATTGGCGGAGGTTTTAATTACACTAGGAGTTATTGGGGTTGTAGCAGCATTGACAATTCCGTCACTAATCAACAATAATAGAGCAAAAGCTCTTGAAGCAGCATTAAAAAAGAATTATTCGGTAATTGAGCAGGCATTAAACATGTACTATGCACAAAACGGGGAAAGATTAAATTCTGAAACACCAGAGTACACTATAAAAAACGCAATATTACCTTATTTTCAAATAATACGTGATTGTGGCAGAGGTTCGGAAGCTAGCACAGAAGGCTTAGAAAAAGTATATATTCCTAATTATATTAACAATGGTGATACCAGTAAAAATTCAACAAATTATAAAACTATAAATGGCCTATCCATTATAAACCTTCAATATTTTGATGATGGGCAGTTTGTCCTTAATGACGGAAGTATAATTTTAATTGAACACTCCACTGCCAAAAAAAGAGTTTATATATCAGTAGACGTTAACGGGTATCTAAAGCCCCCAAACAGATTGGGAAAAGACTTATTCATGTTCCAGCTGTATAAAGAAGGAAAACTTCTTCCTATGGGCGCAGAAAGTACGGATTATTACAGCGAAAATGAGGAATATTGTTCTAAAACATCAACAAATAATATGAATGGAGCCGGCTGCACATATAAAGCTCTTACTGATTCAAAATATTTTAATTATATAAAAAAATAAGCAGATATTAAATCTGCTTATTTTATATATATATTTTGTAAACTTTTAATTAACTAACTGTTCCATAATTTCAAATGGTTTTTCAGCAACTTTAAGAGTTTCTTCGTCAATAATCCCTCTTTTTAATTCAGAAAAAGTTGCCTTTTTAGAGTTGAATTTCTTTTTCAAAAATTCATAAGCTACTTTAGGATCGCACTTGTCGCCGCAGGTAAATAAATCAACTGCAGCATAACCAAGTTCCGGCCAGGTATGGATTGCAAGGTGGCTTTCAGAAATAATAACCACACCAGAAACTCCATAGGGGTTAAACATATGGAAACATTTTTGGACAATAGTAGCACCACATTCAAGGGCGGCATCCACCATGTACTTTTCGACCTTATCTAAACTATTCAATGTGTTTGGATCACATTCAAAAAATTCTGCTAAAACGTGTTGTCCTAAGTGGATTTCTTTTTTACCGTTTTCCTTAAACGCTGTAAATGGTGATATTACTGCCAATTCATGTGCCTCCTATCTATAAATGTATACTTATATCTACTACAATTTGCATTACGCAATTAACATATTACAATAAAAATCAAAAAATTTGTAAAATTGACACTTAAAAAAAATTTTTTTACAAATCTTTTCATACAAATATGCCTAAAAATACGTTATAATGTATCATTCAAACGGGCTATTTTTATTAATATTTTTTAACATATTCAATATTGTATTTTTTGTATTTTAAATATAGAATTCAAATATGAACAAAATTCTTGTTATAGATGATGATCCGGCAATAAACGAACTAATAAAAGTAAACATAGAATTATGCGGATATAAGGTTATACAGGCATTTGACGGGGTAAAGGGATTTGCACTGTGCAAGCAGGAATTACCCTCACTTGTTATACTTGATGTGATGATGCCTGAGGTTGACGGCTTTACGGTTGCACAGAGAATAAGAAAAAATGACGATACAAAAAATATTCCGATATTGATGCTTACAGCACTTTCGCAGATTAATGATAAAGTGAACGGTTTCAATATAGGTGTTGATGATTATCTTGTAAAACCTTTTGAAATGGAAGAATTACAGGTAAGGGTAAGAGCGCTATTGAAAAGAACCCGCCAAATTCCAGAAAGTGCTTCTACACGTGAACTTTTAACACTCGGGGATATTACGCTTCTTCCTGAACTTTATAGCGTAAAAATAGGAGACAAACAGACTAAATTAACCCCGATAGAATTTGAAATATTTAATTTACTTTTTCAGAATCACGGCAATATGGTATCATCAGCACAGTTACTTAAAGATATCTGGGGATATTCGCCTGATGATGATATCGAAACAATCAGGGTTCATATAAGACATTTGAGAAGCAAAATAGATAAAATAGCAAATGGGAAAAAATACATAGAAACGATTTACGGCGGTGGTTATAAGCTTAATATCCCGCCTGCTATTGACAAAATTTAAAAAATCGTAAATAATGAGAACAGAAAAAATATTTAGGAGGTAAAAAAAATGTTTAAACAAGAAGCTTTGAGACTGCCCCCCCCCCGCAAAACATAGATAACAGTAAGGGATTTACGCTTGCTGAAGTTTTAATTACCCTGGGGATAATAGGAGTAGTTGCATCTTTAACCATGCCGGCACTTATTGCTAATTCTCAAACGAAAGAAACTGCTATCAGATTAAAAAAAGCGTACAGTATCGCCCAGCAAACAATTCAACTTTCTGAAGCCGACAATGAATCAGTTGAATATTGGGATACTACATTAAATGGTCATGAATTTTTTAATAAATATATAAAAAATTATATAAAATCAATTCAGGAGCTATCAACTACTGAACTATGGTCGATAGCTCCACGACAACTGTTAAACGGCAGCAGATATGGAGGCACAACTTACCGTGGAAACAATAGTACACATGTATTTTTAGCAGACGGTTCAATGATAACTTTCAACTTACATTCCAGCGGCGAGAAAGGTCTATGGATCGGAATTGACATAAATGGACAGCAAAAGCCTAATAAAGTAGGAAAAGATACATTTCTTTTCTTTTTTTCTACAGAATACGGTTTACAGCCTTTGGGCGGAAAAGGTACAGGCAGTTCTTGGAGTTATGGTGAATATGATAGAAGTAAAATTACAGGGAGTAACGGTAAAGCTTGCAGCAAGGGAAACACTGGCTACTGGTGTTCCGCACTTATTATAAATGATGGTTGGGAAATTGCAAAAGATTATCCATGGTAACTTAAAAAAACTTAAAATTAAGGCAATTTTTAATTTTTATAGAACTTCCCTTTTGTATATAAAAAAATAAAAGGGAAGTTTTTTATGCAAATACGAAACAGCTTCAAAAGTGGTTCTACCTCGACATTTAACGGCATACATATTGCAAATTCAACAAACTGCATCAAAAATACAGAAACAAGTATTGACTTGTACCTGATAACGCATAAAGATAAATCTTTTTTAAAAAAGCTTCGTGAAACAATACAAACGGCTAAACTAATGCCGGATAAACACATTACAAAGCCAGAGTTTGACCGCTGGCAGGAAATGCTTGATGTTGCTGTTGATAAAGCTTTTAGCACTGAAAGGAAATGCTTTATCGCCGCAAAAAACAACAAACCATGCGGAATAATAACATATCACACCGGAAAAAATAAATATTATCTGGATTGTATATGTACATGGCCCATTGAGATAGGTAAAAAAGTAACACTTGCAGGACAGACGTTATTTAAACAAATGTTTACGGATTTTCTAAACAGTAAAGCAAATTTTATAGATCTAACAGCAATATTAAACGGACCTTTTGACACCGTGTCAAAATATACAAGACTCGGATTTAAACAAACCGGCGGAGAAAATTGGCTGGTTGCAATGAGAATAAACCGGAATACAACAGAAAGAACAATGAAACATCTTAATGATATTATAAATACAACCAATATCAGTAATAGTGATGATGTTAATCTTCTTGAAAAATTAGAGTTATAAAATTATTTTTCCTGCTCATAACCAAAATCTTTAAGAGCACTTTGTTTTTTTCGCCAATCTTTTTCCACTTTAACCTCAAGCCCTAAAAATACTTTTTTTTCTGTGATTTTTTCTAAATCCTGACGGGCTTCTGTGCCGATTTTTTTCAGAAGGCTTCCTCCTTTGCCTATCAAAATTCCTTTCTGGCTTTTGGTTTCGCAGTAAATTGTTGCATAAATTCTGTCGATATCATCGCTTTCGGTATAACTTTCAATTTTCACGGCAACCGAATGCGGAATTTCATCAGATGTATTAAGAAGAATTTTTTCCCTGACAATTTCTTCTGTTACATCTCGCATAGACTCTTCTGTTACAATATCTTCAGGATACAAAAGTTCGCCTTCCGGAAGATTCTTATAAATATTTTTTAAAAGCGTATCAATATTGCGGCCGGTTTTTGCAGATATTTTTACAACAGGATAATTTTTTTTAAATAACAGTTTGTAGGTTAGCAGATTTTCATCAACCTTATCAATCTTTTTCACTTTATCAACCTTGTTCATCACAATAATCACAGGGATTTCAGTCTGCAAAATATTTTGCACAATCCATTTATCACCCTTACCCGCAGGTTCAGAACCGTCAACAAGGAACAAAATTACATCAGCATCTGGAATTGCCATTTTTGATTCATCAAGCAAAAATTCTCCAAGTTTATTTAAAGGCTTATGAACTCCGGGGGTATCTATAAATACAATCTGCCCCTCATCAGTTGTATAAATTCCTTTAATTCGTTTACGAGTAGTCTGTGCTTTATCTGTTGTTATAACAATTTTTTGACCCAAAATTCTATTCAATAAGGTAGACTTGCCTACATTTGGTCTTCCAATAATACTTGTAAATCCGCTTTTCATACGATAAATTTCCTGCACTTTATGTTATAATTTTATTCATAAATTGTAACATAAAAGAAGAATTTTTTAACAAAATGGCAATTTTTTTTATCTCAAAGTATTATATAAATGTATAAGGTAGAATTTTAACGGTAGAAAATGGCAGGTAAAAAATCTAATATAATAATAATAGCATTATTGCTTGCTCTTGCGGCAACTTCCGTATCAGAGACATTTGCTGATACTGTTGCAAATAACCTTGTACAGCTTGATTTAAAACGTTCATCAAATAATTCTGTTGACATAACTCTATTTACATCTGAAAATTACGATGACAATGTTATTGTAAGAAAAAAATCAGATAATAAATATGTTCTCCTTATACCTAAAGTTCAAAGTCACGGATTTACAAACTCTGGACTCACCGGAGTAAAAGACCTTGTTTCAAATATTGATGTTAAAACAGTGGATGATACAAGCGGCGGATACACCAAAGTAACACTAATTACAACAAAACCATTGGATATTAAAACCAATACTCAAAAAAGCGCGCCCGTAACTCCGGAACAAAAAGAATACAGAACGCTTATAGCACAGGCAAATGCGGTTAAAAATAATATGGCAAAACAAATGCCGCCCCAAAAACAAGAACCGCCCAAAACAGAAGTTACAATAAATAAAGCCAAAATAGAACCCCGGATAAATACAGCCATTAAAGGAGAGAAAAAGACTGCCATAAAACAACAAAATATTACCCAAAAAATTCCTGACAAACAACAAGTAAAAAAACAGAAAATTCAACCGCAAACTGCAAAAAAAACAGAAATCAAACTCACAGAAATTACTCCGCAAAATGCAGATAGAATAACAAGACGCGAACAATTTGAACAGCTAATCAATGAAGTTAGGCAGGAACAAATTGCACAACAAGTCCCGGTAACAGCACCCTTGGATGTTCACACAGCTGCAGGTACAACGTTTGACGAACCTGTTAAAGATATTAAAGAACTTCCGCAGCCCCACGATAAAACTATACTTACAAATATTAAAGAAAAAGCTTTATTACTAAAAACAAAATTATCAAATATAAAATTCTCAAATTTACCGCGAAAAGCAGGTATACTCCTTATTCCTGTTTTAGCTCTGATGATTTTTATAAACCTTATTAAAGCATCTCTGATAAAATCAAAAGAATTAAAAGAGTCATTTATTGAACATCTTGCAAAACACCCTCCAGTTGTAAATACCGTAAAATATAACAATATTGTAAATAACGAAGAACTTTCCTGGCAGGAAAAATATCAGCGATATCTTGATGAATCAGCAAAACCGGTTGCAAGAGCTAATAACAAAGGTCACTACGCATTTATAAAAAATCCTGCTCCCGTAAAAAAAGACGAAACTACCTTAATAGAAAAAAAACGTAAAGAATTGGAAAAAGTCATTTCAGAAACAGCCGAATTCAATATCTCTCAAGATGATATTAATGAATTTCCGGAAGTTTACAATGAAGCGGACACAATTCAAAAAACAATTAAATTCAAAGCGTTTGATAATCACAAAAACTCACTATCAATGTCAAAACGCGATAAAATAAGAAGCAGATTTAAAAAATATGAAAATGAAATCCCGCTCAAAGAACAAAAAAATATTGAACTTGGTAATTCAATTCTTCACTCTAATCCGAGAAAATTAAAAAATGCAAATTTAGATGTGTCAAGTGTGAATAATAGAGGTATACGTATGAGATTTAAACCTACAGATTACATTATGTCTTCTCTTGAAGAGTTTTTCTCAATTCCCGACGCGCAAAATGTTCCTAAACCTGCTTCCGGAAACTCAACAAATCCGATTAGCGCTAAATCCCCAACAGAAAACAAACTTTTGCATGCGCCACAAAAAGAATTCCCGCAATCGGCAAAAAACGTAAAAATTTCACAGACAAATCCGATAGCGAAACTTCACAATGAAAACAAATCATCATATATTAATGGTCTAATAGTAAAATCAGGTTTTAATATTGATGAAAATAGAGGATTTTATATCGTAAATCTCGATGGAGAATCTTCTCTGATAGGCAAAGTTAATGATGAAGTTTTTGTTCTGAAAAAATTTAATACAAACATAACTGATCCTATTCAGGTACGGCATGACAATGCTAATGTATATATGGTTAAAGCAGGTGGCTTTAAATCTCTTGTAGAAGTAAATGACAATAAAATGGGCGTTCTAATAGAATTATAATGCAGGTAATGTTAAATGAAATTTCACATTAACGCAATCGTATGCTCTATTTTGATATGCATACTAATTCTGTGTGGCTGCAGCAGAAAAGAAACTCATAAAACCATTATAGAATTTGCAAGCTGGGGTTCAAAATCAGAGATTGATATTTTAAAACCGATTATTAATGAATTTGAAAAAGAAAATCCAGATATAAAAGTGGATTTTATGCATATACCGCAAAACTATTTTCAAAAAATCCATCTCCTTTTCGCCTCCAATAAAGCACCTGATGTAATCTTTATAAATAATCTTTACCTGCCGGTTTACGCAAACGCCGGCCTTTTAGAGGAATTTACAGCGGGAAAAGAATATACGGAAGAGTTTTATCCGCAATCAATTGAGGCTTTAAGCTATAAAGGAAAACTTTATGCAATACCGCGAGATGTTTCAAATCTTGTAATCTTTTATAACAAAAATATTTTTGATAAAAAACATATTCCATACCCTGATGACAACTGGACATTTGAGGAATTTCTAAAGATAGCTCTAAAATTAAAAGATGAAAATACTTTCGCAATAAGTTTTGAGGAAGATCCATTATTTTACCTGCCTTACCTTATGAGTAACTGCGGCGGTATTTTACCGGAATTAATAGAAAAAGATGATAGTATTAAAGCTCTAAACTTTTATGCAGATTTGCGAAAAAAATACCATGCAGCGCCACTGAAAAAAGAAAGTGCAAGTGCAACTATGGCGCAGATGTTTTTGCAGGAACGCATCGGAATGTATCTATCCGGAAGATGGATGGTGCCTAAGTTAAGGGAAGAAGCCAAATTTAACTGGGATATTGTTCGATTCCCTAAAGGAAAATGCGGCAGTGTAGTGCAATTAGATGCCTCAGGCTGGGCCATATCATCATCTTCGAAACACAAAATTGAAGCTAAAAAACTAATAAACTTTTTAGCTTCAAAACAAAGTATTGATAAATTTACTGTAAGTGGTCTTATTGTACCGGCTAGACAAGATTGCGCAAATTCTAAATACTTCCTGGACGGGAAAAGACCACACAATGCTAAACTTTTTACAGAAATCATAAAATCATCAAAACCTACCCCAGTTACGACGGATTATCGGGAAATAACCGACAAATTAAAAAAAGATTTGGAAACAAAATTTAATTAGATGTGACAAAAAATAAAATATAAAAAAGTTAAATTACAAATTTGTTTTTAATTTTAAACCTGATGATACGGGTGCAGGAAATATCTATGCAATAAGTGAAAATATTTTTAAATATCTGTTTCACCGTCAACTAAAATTTTCTTGGCATCATCATAATGAGCTACATTGTATACTTGTCCTAAAGAATTTTTTACATTTTTACTGCCGTCATTATCTTGTACAAGTAAATCTAAGTCAACAAAAATATCAGATGCGTCAAGAGCTATTTTTTCATATTCTTTTTGTAATCTTTCAAGACGCTGGTTTCTTATATTATCACCGCCATTCGTTGTCGTAGAATTTGTATCAGTCGAGGCTCTCTTTATTTCACGCTGCTTATTTTTCAATTTTTGTATTTGCTCATTTAACTTTTGGTCATCCTCTTTTGCTATTTGATAGGTTTTATCCACGACCATAGATTCTGCCTCATGATAATTTTTTAAATCTTTTTTATTTTTTTCAATAGACACTTTTTTATTTTCTAATTGCAAAATAGCTTCGTTCAAGGCATTTTCCTGAGATTCGTATTCTGCCAGATCTGCATTGGCCTTACTTAACTCAGCTTCGACCTTTGCAAGTTTTGCTTCCAGTGCAGAAGTATCAAATTTACCTGCTTTTGCTGCTTTTATCTGTTCTTTTAAATTTGAAGCAGAAGTAGATAAAGCATCAACTCGTGATTTAGCCTCGCATTTTTTCTGCGAAACTTCCGGTAACTTTTGATTACATTCATCCTGAGAAGCCTGACATGTATTTTTATCATTATCAAACTTTTCCATGTCATCAGAATAATCATCATACTCACCTGAAATTGTACTCAAAGCCGGCATTTTAATACCTAATTCGGATAATACAGCCTGCACATTTTGATCAACATAAGTTGAAACCTCATTGTTATATGACGATGCTAAATTATCTTTTCCAACTTCAAGTTCAGTCTTTGCTGCCGACAATTCACCGTATGTTGAAGCATTTTGAACAGATGCGAGAACTTCCTGAGACGTCTTCGCAGTATTAGCAGCAACTCCCGCATTAGATTCAAGTTCAGGCGTTGTAATAGTATTAACAGCCGCCTGAACTGCAGGCATTGTGTTATTCAAATAGTTATAAATATTTGTACCGTATTTCTTCTCTACATCAGATGTGTTAACAGAACCGGACGAACGCTGAGTAGTTTGGGCATAAATTCCTCTATCGAGAGTCATTTGACCGAACTTAACATTTGAATAATTTACCTTTGAACCAAAAGGTACACCCGGTTTGATATTATATCTCATGTTAAACATTCCGGTTTTGTGAACCATCAAATCTCTCCTCTTTTGTTCTGTATATTTATAAAAACAAAATTCTGGAAATTATTGATATATTTTCAGGCACTTATAAATAATTTTTACAATTCTTAATGTATAATGTATAGATTCATATTTACATTTATTTAAATAATTATACTGTTTCCTAATTTGAAAATTTATAGTAGTATGGTTTTATTAAAGTGTAAAATTAAAAGGGGATATTATGAAAAAAATAATAATATTATTGATAACTATATTTTTTGCTGGAATTGTAAAGGCAGCAGATTTTAATGTATACAAATTAGATAACGGTCAGACTGTTGTAATACAGGAAGTAAATACAAACCCGATAGTTACAATTGATACATGGATAAAAACAGGTTCAATTAATGAGGACGATAAAAATAACGGTGTTTCACATTTTCTGGAACATCTATTTTTTAAAGGCTCAACAAACCATGCTCCGGGAGAATTCGATAAAATTTTGGAAACAAAAGGTGCTATTACAAATGCTGCCACAAGCAAAGATTTCACACATTATTATATAACAATTCCTTCAAAAGACTTTGATCTCGCTCTTGAAATGCACTCTGATATGCTTTTACACCCGCTTATTCCGAGAAAAGAACTCGAAAAAGAGAGAAAAGTAGTAATTGAGGAAATCATGAAAGATGCAAATTCCCCGAACACTCTTGTCTATGACAATCTTATTAACATGCTCTATACAAACCACCCCTATAAAAGAAAAGTTATAGGCAAAGCAGATATCATAAGCAATATCCAGCGGGAACAAATTCTTGATTATTATAATAAATATTATAACCCGTCAAATATGATTACGGTAATTGTAGGCGATGTTGATCCCGCATCCGCAATCGAAAAAGTTAAATATGATTTCAATGCAGAATACAAAAAACCGTTAGAACAAAATTTTTCCAAAGAAAAAATTCTAACGTCACAAGCCAGAAATACAGCTTACGCAGATGTACAAACAGGATACATGATAATCGGCTTTAGAGGAACTGAAATTGATGGCAAAGATTCATATGCACTTGATATTTTATCTACAATTTTAGGCGACGGACGCTCATCCGTATTTTATCAGAAAATAAAAGAACAAAAAAAGCTTGCTAATTCAATCGGCGCTTCAAATGCAGGTTTTAAAGATGACGGAATATTTTATATTTCCGCAACCTTCAATCCGGAAAAATGTGCAAAACTTGAAGAAAGTATTTTTACAGAAATAAAAAATATTCAAAAAAACGGGGTAACTCAGGAACAACTCCAGCTTGCGAAAAATATTATTGAAAGAGATACATACTACAACAGAGAATCCATTTCAAACATAGCCGGCGAAATAGGTTACACCTTTGTCACAACCAATGACATAAAATATTATGATACCTATATTGAAAACATAAAAAAAGTAACAGCAGACGATGTTAAAAGAGCAGCGGATAAATATCTAGGAATTAATAAAAGCGCTGTATCAATAGTTTTACCACAGAACTGTAAAGAGATTAAAATTTCCAATATCACACCTAAAACAGAACCTGCTAAATTGATAAGCGAAAATAATAACACTCAAAAATATGAACTCTCAAACGGTGCTACATTACTGCTTACTCCAAACACTGTAAATGATATTATTGCAATCAGTATATTTTCAAAAGGCGGAGAACTGACAGAGAAAATTCCGGGAACAGCAGATTTAACAGCATCAGTTTTAACCAGAGGATCAAAAAAATATTCTGCCGTTGAATTTGCAAGAGTTCTCGAAGATAACGGGATTAAAATAGTTCCCTCGGCACAGTCTGATGCGCTTTCAATTACAGTGCTTACCACCAAAAACGAAATTGATAAAACTCTGGAACTGCTCAACGAAGTTATAAATAACGCGGCACTTGATGATTACGAAATAGAAAAGTCTAGAACTGACAAACTTAACGCAATCAAAAAAAGCAAAGATATTCCGCTAAATCTTGCAATTGATAATTACAAAACTTACATTTTTGAAAACACGCCATATTCTATATCAAATAAAATTCTTGAAAAAACATTAGCGCAAATTACACAGGAAGATATAAAAGCTTACTATGACAAAGCTTTCTTCCCGCAAAATGTCGTAATATCTATAAACGGAAATGTTGATAAAGAAAAAACAATTAATGAATTTACAAAAATTTTCAACAATAAAAAAGGTGAAAAATTTGACTATGCCAAATATTCAATACCATCGTTAAAAGAAGGAAAAAAAATTACGACATCTGTTAAAGATTTAAAAACCGACTGGATTATAATCGGCTGGCAGACAGCAGGAGTGTTAAACCGTAAAGATTATGCAGCATTGCAGGTTATAGATTCCATGTTAGGTTCAGGAATGAGCTCAAGGCTTTTCAAAAACCTCAGAGATAAAGACGGTCTTGCATATCAGCTTGGCTCGCAATATTCTCCTAATGTTTTAAAAGGAGCATTCATCGTGTATATCGGAACAAATCCGGAAAACCTGAACTACGCACAAAACCGTCTGCTTGAAGAAGTTTTCAGACTAAAAAAAGAATTTGTCGGCTCTAAAGAATTGCAGGAAGCAAAAGATAAACTTCTAGGGCATTACATAATCGGTCAGGAAACAAACCTTGATAAAGCCACCACAATCGGCTGGTTTGAAGCATCAGGCAGAGGATATAAATTAGATAACCAGTATGCACAATTAATAAACAGCGTTACAGAATCCGATATTATAGAAGTTGCAAACAAATATTTCAATAACAATTACGTTTTATCAATAGTAAAACCGGAAATGTAACTTAAAATTATTTTATAAATGCCTTTCATCATTAAAATGATAACAGGCATTTATATTCTTTTTATTTATCCATATATCTTATTTAATCTTGCTGTTGTATCTTCTATAGATTCACGATCCATTTCTTTAACAATTTCTTTAGCATAGCTTAATTTTATTTCAACATCATCTGCACTTTGTATATTATGCAAGTCTGGAAAATTATCTGATTTAAAATACTCAACTCTAATAAATGAATCGTGTTTGGCTTTATTTTTTAGCTGATAGTACAATGCACTATCAGTATCACTATCTATAAGCGGTTTGTCTTTCATTACCTGATAAATATCACCCGTTAAATGATCTCTTACAAATACATCTTTTCCGTCGTAGATAACATAACTTTTAAAATTTTCCACAGGTTTCACGAAGCGCTCAACAAAATCGGCTTCTGCTATACGCGGGTCGCTAAAATTATGAAATTTTAGGGCCAATTTTTTAGCACCTTCTTCAGTTAATCTAAAAGCCATACCGAATGATTGAGAGTTGCTTTGTACAGGGTTTACGTTCATATAATTCCTTTCTGTTTTGAAAACTACACACAACAAGTACAAAACCTGTAAAAGCTTAAATGCCCCCCCCGAAATTGTTACAAATATTTACATAGAAAATATTATTTGAAGTGAATAAGTAAATAGGTGAATAAGCGAATAAGTCTTTAAGGTGCGCTGAAGCGCACAAAATATTATCTTCCTCTCCTCTTGCGGGAGAGGGTTAGGGTGAGGGATATAATAATCTGCACTTAATGAAACAGCAGCAAAGTGGATGCTGTTTGAGCGGTAAAGAGATGCTGAAACGAGTTCAGCATGACAGATATATAGCGAGTTCATCCGCTCGGGTTGAATTTAGTGCAGATTAAACGGTCAGCGTGTTTTTCTTTCTTTGCTTAATTTCTTTCTTTTTGCATCGCAACAAAAAGAAAGAAATTAAGTGCGGGGTGCGGGGATGCATAGTTCCCGCATAATAAAAAGCCGGAGGGCTTTATTTATTCCGATAATATTTATTATGTAACTTACCAGTTTGTACGGGTCAAAGTCTGCTTTGCATGACGGTCATACATTTTATCTTTATACCATGCACCTCTGAATGATTTATCGTCATTATACATATACTGCATATCGTGTGATATAAAATATATGGCGCTTACTAAAGTCCCGTTTGCCCTGTATTGCTTTGACATATAAGGGAAATTCGGATAATTTTCAGAAAACTTATCAATATATCTTAATTTCCCCATTGCATCATAATAATATACAGTTCTCATATCATTTTTATATTGAATTGCATAACTTATCAAAAGATTGTTCTTATAATAGAAACCGCAAAGGTTTTCAGTGTCAGTTTCTTTCACACCGTTTTGAACAAGCATGTAATGTCTTTTAAAATCTTTATCTTTCAAAAAATCTTTATACTCAGCTCTGAACTCCTTTTTCTTATATTTATAAACAGTATTTTCATCAAAAAGCTCTTTTTGATATTTATCAATAACAGCATCTCTTTCAACCTGTGAAATATCTAGCCAGTCAAAGACAAGATTTCCTGTAAGAACAATTTCCGACGGCACATTTTCAATCGTTTTGGCAGGTCCCAATTCCGCTGATAGTCCAGCTTTCCCTATAATTAACAAACATAATAAAATTACTATTTTTTTCATATATACTCCTTTTTATTTTAATATCATATAATGAACACCCGAGAAGTATAGTCTTGACACTCTATTCAGCTCATAATCAAGTTTTCAGCCCTTATAAATTAAGCAATTAACACTTTGTAACAAAAATTTAACATATTTTTTTAAATTAAGCGATATTTTCTTGACGCAAAAAATTGATGTATTATGATTAAGTAACATGGTAAATTTAAGTTAGGTGTATTGTGCCCAAATTAAATTTAATCATAAAAGTTCATTAAGCTGAAGTTCAGTAAAATGAAAGGTTTACAGCCTCAAGTTAGATTTTTTAATTGTAATAAAAATTTCCAAAGAAATAAAATACAATTTTTTATATAGTACGTACACATAGACGAGGTGAATTAATGTCTAACACAAAATATGCAGAAAGAGTAACTCCAATGGGTATACCGCATACTCGTTTGGATGATTTACCCGACCTTATTGAAGTGCAGAAAAAATCTTTTGAATGGTTTTTAAAAGAAGGTTTGAAGGAAGAATTACTTTCATTCTCTCCGATTAAAGACTACACTGGAAGATTAGAACTTCACTTTTTACCAAACTATACTTTCGACAATGCAAAGTATACAATTGAAGAAGCAAGAATACATGACGCAACTTATGCAAAACAATTACGCGTTATGGTAAGACTTGTTAACCGCGACAGCGGCGAAATTAAAGAACAAGAAGTTTATATCGGCGATATCCCGACAATGACTGACAAAGGTACATTCATTGTTAACGGTGCTGAGCGTGTAATCGTATCGCAAATCGTTCGTTCTCCTGGTGTTTATTTCAAACGCGAAGTATCCCCTGCGGGAAAACGTTTATATAATGCTACAATGATACCTAATCGCGGAGCATGGCTGAAAATTGAAACAGATGCTAATGACATCATTTACGTAAAAATTGATAAGAACAGAAAAATCTTAGCTACAACTTTATTAAAAGCTATGGGTATCACAGTTTCTGAAATGGAATCCTTATTCACTCACTTTGAATTCTTAAAGAAAACTCTTGATAAAGATACAACAGAAACAACAGATGATGCTTTAATTGAAGTTTATAAAAAATTAAGACCCGGCGATCCTGCATCAGCTGCAGGCGGACGTTCTATATTGGAAGCACGTTTCTTTGACGAAAAGAAATATGATATTGGACGTGTAGGGCGTTATAAATTAAATAAAAAACTAAACCTGAACATTCCGAAAAATCAGAGAACTTTAACTGTTCAGGATATCGTTGCATCAATTGAATACTTAATCAATTTAACTTATGATGAGGGAACGGTTGATGATATTGACCACTTAGGAAACAGAAGAATCAGATCTGTCGGTGAATTGTTGCAAAACCAGTTCAGAGTTGGTCTTTCAAGAATTGAAAGAATTGTAAAAGAAAGAATGACTTTACAGGATTCTGAAACTTTGACTCCGCTGAACTTATTGAATACTAAACCGTTGGTAGCTTCGTTAAAAGAATTCTTCGGTTCATCTCAGTTATCTCAATTTATGGATCAGATTAACCCGCTTGCTGAATTAACTCACAAAAGACGTATTTCAGCATTAGGACCCGGTGGTTTGATGAGAGAACGTGCAGGCTTTGCAGTCCGCGACATTCACCCGTCACACTACGGACGTATCTGCCCGATTGAAACTCCTGAAGGTCCAAACGCCGGTTTGATCGGCTCTCTGGCTACTCACGCAAAAGTTAACGACTACGGATTTGTTGAAGCACCGTTCTTTGTTGTAAAAGACGGTAAAGTAACTGACGAAGTTGTTTATATGACTGCAGACGAAGACGAAGAATTCAGATGTGCTCCGGCTGACGTACAGTTAAATCCTGATAAAACATTTAAAGATGAATACGTTCCGGTACGTTACAGATCAGAATTTACAATGGATCAATCAAAAAGAGTTGACTTTGTAGGTGTATCACCGATACAAATCATCTCTGTTGCGACATCATTAATCCCGTTCATTGAACATGATGATGCTAACCGTGCTCTGATGGGTTCTAACATGCAGCGTCAGTCAGTGCCTCTTTTAATTACCCAGAGACCGGTTGTCGGAACAGGTATGGAAAAAAGAGCCGCAAGAGATTCTGGTATGGTTATAATCTCTGAGTGTGATGGAGTTGTTGAAAGAGTTGTAGGTGAAGAAATTATCATCCGCGATATTCACAACAAACCACATGTATATAATTTGATGAAATATGTAAGAAGCAACCAGGATACCTGCATTAACCAGAAACCTTTAGTACACGAAGGCGACAAGGTTAAAGAAGGCGATGTAATCGCTGACGGTGCTTCTACGAATTGCGGCGAACTTTCACTCGGTAAAAACGTAATTGTTGCTTATATGCCGTGGGAAGGTTACAACTACGAAGATGCTATCCTGCTATCAGAAAGATGCGTTCACGATGACATCTTCACTTCAGTTCACATTGAAAAATTAGAAATAGATGCCCGCCAGACTAAACTCGGACCTGAAGAAATTACACGTGAAATTCCAAATGTTTCAGAAGATGCTTTAAGACATTTGGATGAACGTGGTATTGTCCGTATCGGTGCCAGAGTTTATGCTGACGATATACTAGTAGGTAAAGTTACACCTAAAGGCGAATCAGAACATCCGCCGGAAGAAAAACTTCTACGTGCAATCTTTGCGGAAAAAGCAAGAGACGTAAAAGATAACTCATTAAGAGTTCCTCACGGCGAAGGCGGAAGAGTTCTTGACGTTAAGGTATTTGACAGAGAAAAAGGCGATGAATTACCGCCGGGTGCAAATACGGTTATCAGAGTTTACATTGCTCAAAAACGTAAAGTATCAGTAGGCGACAAACTTTCAGGACGTCACGGTAACAAGGGTATTGTATCAAGAATATTACCGAAAGAAGATATGCCGTTCCTGCCTGACGGAACACCTGTTGATATCGTTTTGAACCCGCTTGGTGTACCTTCTCGTATGAACGTTGGCCAGACTTATGAATTATTATTAGGTTTGGCAGCATACCTGACAGGAAACTACTATGAAACACCGTCTTTCGACGAAAGATACGGCGATAATCAATCAGAAATCGCAACTAAAGCAGAATTGCTTAAAGGTATAAAAGAATCTGGCTGTGATTGGGTTAACGAAGACGGAAAAGTAAGACTTATCGACGGAAGAACAGGTGAACCGTTTGATGAACCTGTTGCAGTAGGTCTTTCTTACATCCTTAAACTTGTCCACCTTGTAGACGATAAAATCCATGCTCGTTCTACAGGTCCATACTCACTTGTTACTCAACAGCCTCTGGGCGGTAAAGCTCAATTCGGCGGTCAGAGATTCGGTGAGATGGAAGTTTGGGCATTAGAAGCATACGGTGCTGCTTATACTCTGCAAGAAATGTTAACTATCAAATCAGATGATGTTAACGGACGTAACAGAGCTTATGAAGCAATCGTAAAAGGCGACAATATTCCAAGACCGGGTATTCCCGAATCATTCAAAGTACTTGTAAGAGAATTACAAAGTATCGGTTTGGATATTACGGTAGCGAAAAAAGATGGTCAGGAAGTTGATTTAATGACAGATATGGATGATTTGAGAAAATCAGCTCCGAGAAGAGTCCTTTCTGATATGGATTCAGAGTTGTTAAACATCAATTTCTTTGAAACACCGACTACATTCGGAGACTTATAGGAAGCTCAGAAGGCAAGAGGGCAAGATGTCAAGCTAATAACGTAAATAGCCTGCTCTCCTGACTTCCTGACATCCGAACTTCTTAAAACAACAATACAAAAGGAGATATAAATGTCAACAAGCATAGATTATTTTGACTATATACGAATTAGTATCGCTTCACCGGAAAGAATAC
>CALVCJ010000004.1 GCA_944326015.1 Candidatus Gastranaerophilales bacterium | reverse complement strand
ATATCTGTATAAACTTCATCGAAACGAAATAGTGTCCCAATAATATATTTGTTTCTTTTTGTATGTACCCCCTCTGTTGGATCTTGCACTAAATCCAATGTTTTAGGGTTCAAAGCACCTAAAGATAAAGTTCTCACGGCATCAACTCTACCTGCAGATAGTAACAAGAAACATAATAGAGCCTTATCACGTCTATCAACGTCATTATTTACAGGGAAATCAATAATTTCATTAAATTCTTCCAATGTAGGATATTCTCGAATTTTATGTTTTGAAAGTAGCCCCTTTTCTGCATTGGTTAATTGTAAAACTTTAAGAGCTTCACTAATATCAGGTTTAGTAACTTTCTTACCAAAAATCCATCTAAAAAATTCTGCTACACGATTCATTTTTTGATGCTTTGTTTGCATCGAGCCTTGAATAGATCTACGATACAACTTTGCTTTATCAGCATTAAACTCTTTTAAATTTTCAAACCCAGTTTTTTCCCAATAATCCCAAATATCATCTTTGTACTGCTTAACTGTCTTTTCATCATAAGACATTTTTGTTCCAACGATTAAGTAAGTACAAAATTCATTGATTAAACTCTCTCCTAAACGATTTGGCTTATTTCACAAAAATTAAAAAATTTAAAAATAATACCAATAATTTTTTCATTTCTTATATACCTTATTTATTCTATCCACAATACTTTGACATAAATTTGTCTGCTCTACATTTTCAATACTTTGATACTCAGAAATAGCTTTATTTAAATAACCCAGAGCCTTTTCATACTCTCCAAGTATATATAACTCTAACCCTTTATCTATAAGACAAGATCCCCATTCACAAGGATATAGAGCACTATATTTAGCAATATCTGTTTTATTATATTTTTTAATAATTCGTTTAAGTCTAAGCATTAACAGTTTACTTTCAATGTTTTCTAATACCTCGGAACTTTTATCTTTTTTATCTAGTTCTGTATATAAATTTTGAGCAATGATAGAAATCATGGTGGAATAAGCACCTGCATGTCCAATATAACATTCATTATCACATCCATGCTGAAGATCAATTTCAATTGCATTATCAAAATCCTTTATGGCACCTTCATAGTCTTTTATTTGTAATTTTGCATGAGACCTATTAAGAAGTTCATATGAAGATGATGTTCCAGATACTTTTATTATATGCTTGTACAGTCTTTCAGCATTTATGTAATCTTCTGAATAGTATTTATCATCCGCTGTATTGATCAAAGAATCTATTTGCTCTGCAGGTAATTTGGGATAGAAAATATCTTGCATTAACCAACATAAAGTAAAAGAAACAATTACTGTTATAATAGTTATTAAAACATTTTTTTTATTCAAAACTAAAATCTCCCAAACATTTGTATTGTATTCAATATACTCTGACCGGCACTACTACCTTTATTGATTACATCGATAAATTTTTCTGCATTAGACGATTCTTCATAGTTTTGTACGAATACGTTTTGAGTAGCATTAGTTGTTTCTTGCTTATTTGTTAAAGCATTAATCCCTGCATTAGTTGATGCTGAAATCACAACATTATTAGAACTAAATGTAAGTTCTATATCTACAGTTTTGTCCGTATTGATTTGTGGTAGAGGTTTAAATGGAGCAGCATTTTTTATTGCAAGCAACGCAAGCCTATCAATATCTTCTCTGCCGGATGATTTAGAAATTCTATAATTTAATAATTCTCCATCTCTATTAATTCTTAAAATTGCAATTACATCATCAAAATTCCAGGAATTTGGATGCCATCCCATTTTTATTCTACCTTGCATTTCTTGAATATATGCATTGTAATCCATATTACTACCTTTTGAAATATTCATCTTATTTTTAAGTGCTATATCGCAAGCCATTTTATGAGCATTATAAATCACATCAGTTGATTCTATTGATGTCATTTGACCACTTTGCATAACACCAATTCTTGCATATGGATTTTCCATTTTTATATATTCTTTAAAAGTAAAAGATTCAACATAAGCTGCAGTATTATTCATAGGATCTGATTGCATTGTAATTACAAGTACTTCTTTTGGTCCCAAAGTTCCATCATCTTTCTTGTATTTAATGTTATAGAATACATAATCACTATTGGTACGAATACTATCTGTATCCAATAACACAGAATTTTCACCGGGTGCATTTGTATCTACCCAATTTTCAGCCTTTGAAATATTTGAAGTTAATAATAATAAACCCAAAATAAATAATAAATTTAAATATTTTTTCATATATCACCTCTTAAAATCTATAACCATACATTTTAATAGTTCGCAGCAATTGATTTACAGCTTGATTACCTTTATTTATTGTTTCAACAGTATTATTTAAATTATTTTGGCTACTCATATCTGGGGCTTCTACATAATATCTCTTAGTTCCGTTATTATACACTTCTTTATAACGTTTACCGTTCTGATATACATAACCTTGATCCGGTGAGTTATTAGTATATGTTTTTGTAGAGATATTAAAATCAGTTATCTTAGCTCTTTTAACCTGGTATTCTATAGGAATGTTATTGCCCTCTCTTAAAATGGATAAATGCACAATAGTATTTTCCTTACCTGAAATCTTATTAGTTGCTTCAGATAAAGATAATCCATCAGTTACTCGATTGTTTATTGCTATTATAAAGTCTCCGCTTCTTAATCCAGCATTTTCAGCAGGGGAATTTGCCAAAACATCTGCTATCATTAATCTTCCATTTCTTACAATTAACTCAGCACCTATACCTATTATTTGAGTTTGCATAGCTTGTTTTTGATTTTGTGTAGGTATAGCAGTAGATTTTATCTCTGAATAACTTATGACATCTTTACTTGGAGGGGTATCATCATATGCAAAAATTAGCTCAATTGACATTCCGCTAAAAGAAGTAGATGACCCCGGAAAAGGATTAGATTTTTTTATCGCTTGTAAAACAGATTCATCTACTGACTTGTTATTAGAAGATTCTACAATTTCGTAGTCACTTACTTCACCTGTCTTGTCAACAAAAAACCAAACTTTTACATTTTTTTGTGCCTTTGTTGCAGGAGGAGTCCAATTATCTCGAATTTTATTTCGAATTACCATTTGTTCGGCACTTGTTTTTGCAGACAACTCATTAATCATAGAATAATAGCTTTCTGTATCCACACCATTATTATCATATCCTTGAGCATTAACATCATTTGTTTCAGCATAGACCTGCCCTGAACATGAAGTAAATAATAACAGTTGTAATAATATAACTAACTTAAAATAACGCATCTTCAACATATTTCTTTCTTTCCTGTTCTTCTTGTATTTGAGGATTAATTTGTACATTTTCTTGATTTACATCTTCCCTTATATTCAAATCATTTGAATATGTTTCTGTTTGAACCGGCTTGGGATTGATAGCTCCAATATTTTTAGCCGTGTTTACAGGAGCCTTTGGTTTAGTTTCAACTTTTGCAGCAGGCTTTGGATTTGGTTTTACAACAGGTTTTGGCTTACTTAAATCTTTATATATTGTCGGATTTGGAGATTTGAAGAATTTAGGAGCTCTTTTCCCCTCATAAATATCACCGGTTCCACAACTTGATGCTGAAACCAATATTTGTCCTTCTGACAGTTGAGAGGTGTAATCTACCTGACATTCATATCCTGCATAGTTGTACTCCTTTGTGAAATCATCACTATCATACGTATAACCTAAATCTTTGGTAACCATTCCCATAAAGTCATAATCGTATCTAAAACCATTCTTTACAGCATTTACAACAACAGTTCCAGAACAAGTGTATTTATCAACTGACGAATCATATGATATAGCCGCAGGATATTTCAAGTATACAGAAGCTACTGTTTCAGGTTTTACTTTTAAATAAGTAGCATCATTTTCTTTAAATATTTGAATTACCAAATCTTTTACCGTTGAATCTTCACAATTCCTAGCCTTATTTATAAAAGTATTAGGTTTAGGATAGCTATTATTTATATCATTTATGTAGGATATATCTTTTCTAAAAAGTATAAATAAATAAAATATAAATATAACAAGGCATATAATAAGAGCTATCTTTAAAAATCCGGACAAAAATATTTTCAAAACATCTGCATCATCAGAATTTGATTGATTTTGCTCTGAATTATTATTTGAAGTAACGTTTCTTTTTAATACAGCTCCGCAATTAATACAAAAAGAATCTTCGCTACTAACCGTACTCCCGCAATTTGGGCAATTAATATTATAAGGGACAATTGCACCACAATTAGTACAAAATTTTTGATTTTCTTTTATTTCACATCCGCATTTATTACATTTCATATATTCTCCTTAATTCGCAAAATAAAGCATTAATAACAGAGTTCTGAATTGTCTCATATTAATTTCATAGCGCAGATTTACCCAAGTTCTGATTGAACCATATTCCTGCTGCTCAAATACCTTATGATATTGCTCGACATCTTTTAGCCATTTTAATTCACTTGCTATAAGATTTTTAAAATCTTCTCTAGGAATTTTGGTCCTTACTGCTTGATATGTTTCATTCAATAATTTATCAACAGCTTCATAGTATTCCATCATAAAATTATTAATTTCTGCAGTTGTCTCTAAGTCTGATGAAGAGTAGCTGTTCTCTATCTCATCATATTTTTTTAAATAGTAATTATCTTTATCAATATTATTTCTAACTTCTGAAAATAACTTGTTTAAATCTTCCATATCCTCAGCACAAGCATCACATTCATATATCTTTAAAAAAGCATCATTCCTTTTAATTATGCTAAAATACTGTGCCTGTAATAAATCTATTTTAGCTAATACCTTACTTGGGGTTTGTAAATCATAAATTATATCTTTATTCTCAATTTTATTAGGCTTTGAAATAGGTTTACTCAAACTTTTTGTATCTGCATGCATAACAAAATAAGCTATACCTACTACTAAAAATATAAAAACAAGAACTCCAAATCCAATCCAGAAATTTTTAACTAATTCAGTATCTTCATTAACATTGTTACTCTGCTGTCCTTCAGCAGAACCGGTAGCAGCTACTTTTGCAATATCTGTAGTTTTTTCAAATTTATAACCACATCTTCCGCAAAAAGATGGCTTTATACTATATTCTTTGCCGCATTTTAAGCAGATAAATTTATTATTAGTTTCAGACATAGTCCTCCAGTAATAAAAGCTATAGGTTAATAATTTTGAGTACTATTATCAGTTTAAATACACCAAAATATTTAAAATGATGTATTATTCTGAAATATAAGATTATAACTAAGTTTTCACTTTTAAATAAATCAATTTTATAAATAAAAATACATCATATTGATTATCAACTTCACTTGAAAGATACGATAAAATATGTTATTATTTTAATATTGGTTGGAAAAGCATCATTTTAAATAATTTGTTGCATCTAAAAATGGTGCATTTATAATTCAAATTGTCGATAACTGTTATCTATTTCGTCTTGGCTTATTCCTATATAGCGGAGTGTAATTTGTGGTGATGAATGATTAAATATCATCTGCAGCATCGCTACGTCTTTGAATTGCTTGTAATGATGATATCCCATAGACTTGCGCATACTGTGAGTGCCTATATTTGCAGCAATTCCGATAGCTTTACATGTTTCATTCAACATTCTGTAAACCTGGGACCGGTCTAATCTATAGCGTTTCTGACTCAGAAACAATGGTTCATCATCTTCTTTGTCTTTTATGAAGTCGTTTATGAGTTTTTTTAGTTTGTCGTTGATTGGGAAACGCTTACATTTGCCTGTCTTTTGTTCGTTAAGTTCTATATGTGTTTTATTGCGAACATCTTTTACATCAAGAGCAAGAATATCAGATATTCTAAGTCCTGAATTACAGCCTAGAACAAACAGCAACCTATTTCTCTGACTTTTTTGTGCCAAGTAATCTTCAACTGCTTTTATCTGCTTTTTATCACGTATAGGTTCAACTAAATGCTTCATTTCTAATCCTTTCTTTTACATCAATTGCACAGTTTTGTGACTTTATTTAATATAAAATTCAGGATATGAAAAACCGGAGAAAATTACTCCGGTTCAACGTTACAATATCTTTTCTCTTCGTTCCATAACCAATTATATTTTATACAATTTTCTTTGGAAATTTTAACAAGCCCATAGTTCGTATTTACCTCAAGACCTTCTTTGCAAATTCCCGTATCAAGACAGATATCTTTATCTTCAGTTGTAATAGTAAGAATTGTTATTGTTAATACAACAAAAGTTAAAAGACTTAAAAATATAACTATAACAGATTTTTTCATAAATCAATTCTAACACAAGATTAATGTTTATATCTATCCGGTAATCCATTAGGAACTCTGTGTTTCAATAAATCATAAGGGCTTTGAGTTGGATATTTGCGGCCTAAATCTCTTCCTTCTTGGTTTGCTTCTAAGTCTTCCTGAATATCTTTTAGACTTTCTTCAAGTGTATACTTTTTTATGTAAATATTCTTAAAACTATCAAGAAATTCTCGCAAATCACCTATCGCTTTAGCAATCATCTCTCCTACAATTCCTTTTTGTGCTGCCTCACAATTTGCTCTTGCATGAAAATATTTATCTGCTCCAATAGTATTTGCTTCTCTCATTTGATGATAATTTACAAGAAAAATACTAACCGTCTGAAATAATGTATTTAATGGATCTTCTAAGCTTACTAAGTCATTTATCATTCCTTGGATTAAATCAGAATGACTATTTGAATATTCTGCTTGAATTCTACTAATATCCTGTTGTTCATTTATAATATTTGCCTGAAGGTCTTCTGCTTCTTGTAACACTGAATCAATATTATCAAAAAACAGATAACAATCGCACACTTCTTCATCCATCAGAATTTCTTCAATAGTACACTTACAGTTTGGATGTGGTCTTTCCGGAATATCTTCTTTTGTATAGTAAACAGTTCCATCTAATTCTTGACAAATTTTGCATGCATTTGGTTCTGTATGCCATACATATTTTGAATTGTTGATACCACCTTCCAAAACAATATTTTCATCATTTAGGTTTTTAACCATACCTGATAATCTTTGAGCCTCGCGGTCTGCTTCTTTTGTTAAATTACCAGTTATAAATGTATTGTAACGGTATAGAGAATGTTCTATTTCGGATAGTTTATTATATCCGGCTAAATTAAAAGAGCTTTGAGAAGCAAGCTTTGATTTCAGCGTTGAAATTTGAGAGAGTAAATCGCTGTCAGCTTTCTTTTGCGCAATAGTTTGTTCAAGTTTTTGTTTTAAATTCATTTTTGTCTCCTTATTAACTAATGTATGTTACTGTTAGTTATAAGGTAGAATAATTTAATCGGTCAATTCAAAGAATAATCCTGACAAATCTTTTGCCCGCTTTTCTACAACACTTGCTCTGTCTCCACTTAAAACATTTATATACATTGTTCCCTGTTTTTCTTCAATAACTGCATTTAAGAATGCCCACTGAGCTTTTTTGTAATCTTCCCATTCATTTTGAGAGGTTTCTAACAAATCATACTGTTCTTTGGGCAGCATTTCTTTAAAGAGTAACAGGTATTTATCAATTTCATTGTTCCAGTCATTTATTGAATCATCTACACATTTTGACATTCCGACTGTTGTGTAATCTTCTTTTTTCATGCATTCCTGCACTGCTCTTTCAATAGGATGAATTTCGGCTTTAGGTGTTAGGGATTCTTTTTCCTGTTTTAGTTCCGTAATAGATTGTTCTTGTGCAAAAAGCTTGGATTGCAGGGATTTAAGTTCCTTATTCTGCTTAACAATGGTGAAGCTGCTGAAACTCAAAAGACCTGAGAGAAATATTATAGTCAAGATTAGAATTGAATTTTTCATTTTATAATTCTACCTTAAAAAATTTTTTGTGAAAATTTATATAATTCACCGCCTTTCGTTTTTATTGCAAAATTAAGGTACTTTTATACCTTTCTAATTTTCTGATTATATTTCGGTATTTTGAGCGGTGATAAACTATTATATCATCCGGTTCATGAATTCGTCAATGTTCTGTTTTTTATCCTTACACGTAATACTCTTCCTAAATACTGTTGATCTGAAATCTGTAACATATCTCTAACTACTTAAAAACACAGCTTATTTAATAACTTTTTACCTTTGGATAGTTACTGCTATAATTTTTATCAGACAAGACTTTCAGAAATATTTAAACCTAGTCCATTTACTTACTCAAAAATTTCTTAATAATTAAAAAATCATTAAAAACCTCCTTAAATTCTAAATCATAGTGAATAATATAAAAGGTAATACACCTCTTGTTAAGCAAAATCCCAGATGATTTATGTGTTTGCAAGGAGTAACTGAAAGTTTTTTAGCACAGTGAAGCAGATGCTTTGCTGTGCTTTTGTGTAGCGTATTATAAGGAGAACTAATGGAAAAAGAATATCATATTTTATCTCTATCTGGCGGAAAAGATTCTACAGCACTTGCATTTTTTATGAAAGAGAATATGCCTGAAATTTTTGAGAAATTGGAACTTGTATTTTCGGACACGGAATGCGATCTTCCAGAAACATACGACTATCTGAATAAAATTGAAATTTTCCTTGGAAAGAAAATCCTTAGAATAAAACCTGAAGCAAGTTTTGAGCATTTAATTCAGTTGCAAAACTTTCTCCCTACCCCACATAGGAGATGGTGTACCGTAATGTTAAAAACGTTGCCTTTTAAAAATTATATTAAAAATGTAATCACAAAAAATGGAAATAGCATTATTAAACTATACATCGGGATAAGAGCGGACGAATTACATAGAGCTGAATACAATAAGTATTCTGTTAATTATATTCAGGAAGTTTATCCTTTTGTTGACAATTTAATTTGCAAAGAAGATGTACATCAAATTTTAAAAAATGTGGGGATTAATTTACCGGACTACTATAAATGGATTGATCGTTCAGGTTGTTATTTTTGTTTTTTTAAATCTAAGCACTCTTGGTTATTACTTAACAAGCATCACCCAGAACTTTACCAAAAAGCCTCAGAAATGGAACAACCAAGACTTAATGAAGGAGGGTTTGGTTGGAATATTGATTTTAGTTTGGATGATATGATTAAACCAGAAAATAAAATTAAAATTATAAAACACCATAGTCTTAAAAAAATTAAAAATAATAAATTTATAAAAACGCTTTACCAAATAATTTAATCGGAGCTTTTCTTGTGAAAAATTTTTAAACAATATGGACAATCAGAATCTATCAATCCATCATGATCATTATCAAGCCCATCGGTGCATGAGTTTATGCTATCCTTACCCTCTGGATTTGGATCAGCATGTAACCATTTATTTGGAATACTTTTTCCCAAATATTTAAAATATCCAGCGGCATAATCAGCAATTTGTTTATTATAAATAATTACTAAATTTTCATCATTGTTAGTTGTACCTGATTTAGTCCAATTCATAGATCCAAGAATAAATACATCATCAATTATTGCTGATTTCATGTGCATTTTCCCACCCCAGTTCTCTACTTTTACGGGGATTCCTGCCTGTCGCAATAAATAGTGCTTTGTATATAAATTTTTAGCACCACTAGCGTCCAAAATAACTCTAACATCAATATGTCTTTTTTGTTTTGCTTCAATTAAATCTTGAATAATATCATTGTGAGTTAAATAAAACATCGGTACATAAATACGGTTCTTTGCATTCTGTAATAAAGGTCTAATTTCTTTTTCCACAGGCTTATGCTTAGGTAACAAATATACTGATATCACTGTATTTTTATCAATAGTTATTTTTTCATTATTTGGTATAACAGATTTGGCTTGGTGAAATTTTTCTTGAAGATTCATTTGAGAAATTTCTTTGGAGTATAATTCAGCTATTTGAGGATTATCTATTCTTGCCATTACATTTGCATTGTAGCCACCGATACCTGATGAACTGATGTTTGTAGAACCTGTCCAAACTATTTTTTTTATCTATAACAAAAACTTTGTTATGCATAATCCCTTTTTGAACTAATAAGATATCTTTTGTTTTTATGGTTAAATCTACTTGTTTAGAATCAATGAAATACTTAGCTCTTTCTGTAAAACCTTTATACTCATTTGCATTGATTGTATCCCAATGCTCTTTTATGTATTTGTCCCGTTCATTTTCTGCAATTTTTGTGTAATAAAAATCTGTTTTTAGAGTGTCTTTTCCTAAAATATCAATTAGAGATTGTGTATCAGAATATTCATTTTTATAATTTTTATCCATATCTGTTACACCTCTAACGAGAAGCCCTTTATTTTTAGCAGCAACTATTGCATTAAAAATTTCAGGTTGTCCTCCAATACCATAAATAGCAAATTCTATACTTGATTTTGCATTAACAATATCTTCTAATAACCTTTGTGCAGCTGCTGTTCTAGCATAATTTGCAGGCTTTTTATATTTTGTAGGATCTTGAAAATATATATCAATAAATTCTGTATGTACATCAGGTGAACTTTTTTCAATATGTTTTAATTTTTCATTTGTACGATTGATATAACAGCAACTTGCAGGGGCATACTTAACTAATGGCTTGTTAACTAGTTCCTGCTGACTAGACATCCAACCATACTTACAATCTAACTTATGGTATTTACCATTTTTCTTATTCAATACAACAAGATTAAGACTATGAGATTTTTCCGCATAGGATTTTATTTTATCTAAGTTCTGATATGGCTTTAGTTCATCTGCAAGGTTTGATTTTGTATAAATTGTCGCAAGACCTGCTTTCAGCACTTCTTGTTCATAGCTTTTGCATTTACCTTGTCTATTGCAATTATAGTAAAGCGACATCAGGTGACGGTTGTTTTTGTCAAACTTTTCTTCTGCTGTGTATTCAGCTCTTACAGATTTATTCAGCAACTCTTTTTTAGCAAATTCTTTACCATAATACCCAAGTCCTAATGCTTCATCTTGAGTAAGGTTATATAGTTTCATCTGCCAATTTAGTCCGTCATTGAGCTTAGTTTCAAACGTATCAATGCCATTGATACGGACTTTTTCATCTTGTTCAGCTATTCCGTTATCATTAAAGTCAACATATACAGTATCCCCATCTATGACTTTAATTACCTTATGTTCAACTGATGCAGATGCAGGTATGATTGACACTGTTGTAAGTATTAACGCAATTGCTAAAATCTTTTTCATTACGGTTATTATAGAACAAAAATAATACTTTAAAAGGAGATTTGAGTTTTTGTCTTTTCAACAATTCTTTAATCAATTCTTCATCTGAAAAACTGATTAAATCTCTATCGCAGGGATACATGTCTTTGATAAGCACTGTATATCTTTCTGGTTTCATATTTGCATACTGTTCTAAAATTGTTTCGAGTTCCGCATGACCGACATTTTGACTTAATACTTTTCATTGCAATCTATTTCTTACATAGTCTTGTGCTGTGTATATTGAATAATGAAGGAACACATTGGGATTACAATTTTTAATCCCTACTTTTGTGGCAATATCTATTATTAATTTATTATATGTAGTATCTGTAAAAAAAGACATTTCTATATCTGCTAATATTTAGTTCAAAAACTTTTTCTAACAACATTTTTAAACTAAACAAGATCAGTCATGTTGTATTATTTTTTTCTTATGGTAGATTATATAGATGATGTTGCAGCATGCTAAAAAATTAGAAATAAAACAAAAATTAGATTACTTATTGAGTAATATATTTTCGGATGCAGTATTTGCAGATACAGATGAATATATTTATGAATACTTTGATTTAATATCTTCTGAACAAATTCTGAAAATGTTTATTACTGATAAAAGTAACTCTTTTGATTTTGAATTGGCAAATTATACAAAAAACCAAGAATTATGTGATGATTTGTTGCATGTTTTAAATGTAATTTGTAAAGAATTAAAGATACCAGCTATAAATGATCTATTTGATATAAAAAATCTAGTTCATTTGTTAGATGATATAGGTTTTTTCTTTTCAGAATTAGATTTTTGTACAAGGGAGTTTATAGGATTAGATAATTATAATTCAGTAGCAGATTACTATAAACATATTTTCACTAGACTATATAATGAATTTAAACAATCTTACAACGATAACAACCAAATGTCAGACAAAAAAAGTTTAAAAAAATTTCAATGTGAAATTGAAAATTTACGAAATTTCTTAAAACAGTTTTCTAATGCTCGATTTATAGAGTTTTTCGATTATAAGTTTATAACTGAAAATTGTCAAAAAAAATATATTTTAACAGGTAGTAATATACACTTCTTTAAATTAGCAATAAAACGAATAACTCCTGAACTCTTTAATGAATTAAATCATACTCCTACAAATTCTGAAATATTTATTCAGCATATGAATAATTTTGTAGGATATTACCAGGACTCATCAATACAAAATTCTAACAATAGAAACTATATGCCATTAAAAGTTTTTAGATTATATGTTTTTAAAGAAAAAAGCTATGATGAAATTAAGGAAATACTAGATATACAGCAGGCAACACTTGAATCACATATTACAGTTTTAAATGATACATTAAATGAATATTTTATATTTGATAAGACGGTAAGTACACGTTTTCAGAGCCGTATTAGATGGATGAGAAATCATCCGGATCAAATTAAAACTTATGCATAAATTTTCCCTGAAATAATTCATGATTTATCCATGATTTTTTTTTAAATGCTTTATTCCATAATTAATTCCATAATCGAAAGATAAAGCACTGTAAGAAAGGAGAACCCATGAATCAAATTTTTGACTGCAAAGTAGATATTCAAAAATATCGAAATAGTATTTTAGATTTAAAGCTTTTTAACTATCTTAGCATATCACTAAATAATATTAAGAAGCAAAAGTCTCAAAAAAGAAAAATGTAAGTATTGTAGACAGATAAACATTTGTAGAAATTATCAAAGTTGTTAATGATAATGTATAAACGGCACAAATCATAAGATAAAGAACCGGATTATAACATTACAAGTATCATAACCTACAAATAAAGGGAAGGATACATCAGAAAGAGTTACTTACCTATATATATACTACGTATCTTACTATGCATACCTCTACTATGGTTACGGTAACTAACTTCTCTCTCTAGATTTTTCACTCCGCCGAGCCTGACAAGGCTCAGCTCCGCTACATTACTGAGGTACCAAGTTTCTACAAATATCTAGGACAACCTAATAGCTAGATAAATACACCTCATTTAACATTTATCACTTAACGAAAGGATTTTTATGAGATTTAAAAACTTACAACTATACTCTTTAGCAACTGAATCAGAATTATTGAAAGCATTAGACATTAATAAAGAATTACTTAATGAGGCATTAACAGCACCTTACAAACGCCGTAGGATCAACAACAGATTACTAGAAATTCCAAATTGTAGTCTGAAATTGATTCAGTATAAAATTAACAACATCCTTAATCAGCTTGAATTTCCGCAATACTATCAGGCTTGTAAAGGGCGCAATAGTATTCTTAATGCTAAAAAGCATACTAACAGAATGGAAACTATTAATTTAGACATAGCTAATTATTTTCCGAATACAAAAAACAAATATGTTGAAATTTTCTTTAGAACAAAATTAAAAATTACCGGAGCTGCTTTAAATCTATTAATGCTTCTAACAACTTTTAATGGACATCTCCCAACTGGTGCCCCAACAAGTTGTAACTTAGCATTTTGGGCACATTTTGAAATATTTAACCGCATTTATAATAAAATGAAAAAAAATAATATATGTATGACACTATTTGTTGATGACATGAGTATTTCAGCGAAATCACATATTGGTGGCTGGGTAGTGAAATTTTGTAGAGAAGCATTAAAAAAACATTGCCTATGGATAAAGACCTCAAAAATTAAGCATTTCGGCTACAAGGGCACTTGGGTTACAGGAGTAAAAATCAATCAAGCAGGAAAATTACTTGTTCCATTTAAACAAGATAAAGCAGTTATTGATATGCTGAAAGAAAAAGATATTGTAAATATGAATGAATCTGAAATACAAAAGCTTCTTGGAAAAATAGGATACATCCAGCAAATTGCACCTAAAAGATTTATTGCGACAAAGAAAAAAGCTCAGAAACGTTATAAAGAGATTAACCAATTAAAACATTACTATAAGCAGATAGTAACTATTTTAAATATTTACTTACACAATCAATCCTGTTGTTAAATCTTTACTAATATTACAATTTTGAATACCGCAGCTATTTACAATCCCAAAGCTACTCTCATATTATAATACTCTTGTGTAGATTCTTTTAATATCCACACAAGAGTTTTGCTATTATTACAGATCACGACATTTTCTACGCAGCTACCACTAAAGATTAAGCAAACCTCAAAAAATAGTTGACGGTACTTTTAAATTGTGTTATCCTCAGATCGTACAAAAGTGGACACACACCGTTATAATAAGACCTACAAACGGTAGGAATAAAAAGCGGTCAATGACTTGGTAGTGGTTTGGAAATCTCTAAGTCTGTTCAATGATAGAAAGCAACAGCTCTATAAGAGGTCGTTTTGTCTTGTCTATCGGAACAGGTAATGATATGAACCTAACTAAAGAAGAAATTGACAACCTTATTGAAGAAAAAATCCAACAAGGTATAGAAAAATACGGTAAAACCTTTAAATTATTTTCTATTGAACTTGTTAATTTGATCAAATCTCTTAATGAGAATACTTCTCCGCAAAAAAATGAAATTATTCCTTTGTCAGAGTGGAATAAATACCACAAGTACCCAACAGTACCAGCTTTAAGACAATATTATTTTAAACGAGCAATAAATGGATTTGACAAAGTTGTGGAATATGGGGGCAACAAAAATGGACGTATTCTTATTAACGAATACAAACTTTTTGAATGGTTGAAATCTCGTAAAAACAACACTAATCGCTAGTAACGTCTTTCAAAAAACCTTTAACAGCATTATTTAATACTGCAGCTGTATGTTTCTTTGTTAAATGAGAATATCTTCTAGCCATTGTTAATGACTTATGCCCTAATATTTCAGCAATATCAAGTAAGCTACCACCACTCATTGCAATATAAGATGCAGTAGTATGCCGATTATCGTGAATATGGAAGTCAATTAAGCCTGCTTTTTCAATTGCATTAAGTAATAAACCTCTTACATACCAAAGTTTCCCAGTCTTTTTATTTACAAAAAGATAACCCCTTACAATATTATTATCTTTTATATATATTTTTATAAGATTTACCAATATTTTATCAAGTCCAACCCCTCTATTTTCTCCATTCTTGGTATCAACGTAATGTACAATATCATTCTTAAAGTCAAAACTTTCAACTTTTAAATTTAAAACTTCGCTATACCTTGCACCAGTTGTTAGCAACAGTAAAGAGAAAATGTACAGCATATCAGAATGTTCTTTACAGGCAGCTTTAAATTTGTTAATCTCATATTCACTCAAAAACCTAACTCTGCCATTCGGCTTAGGCATCAGTTTTACCTTAGAACAGGGATTACTTTCAATTATTTCTAGTTCTTTAACCGCATATGTAAGTATTGCTGATATGCACATAATGTACTTATTAATAGTATTATTACCCCGAGTACATTCCTTTTTCCCTTTCATGATTTTTTCATTGGCCAAAAGTTCCTTGCACTCAGAAATATCAGATGCTAATAACTTTGCTACATGTATTCCTCCAATATGAGAACGCCACCAATTAAACATGCAGGTATATTTCGGGGCATTGTCTTTATATCTGACCGGGGCAATATTTTTCTCAAAATAATCAATTAGTTGCGTCATTGTTTTAATCGTCTTACGCTCCGAATCTTCAACTATAGATTTATTTAATTCCCTATATTTGCCTTCATTCATCGCAACTTCTGTTTTATTTGCGTACGCTTCAGCGTCTGATTTTCTAGCGAATGTCTTACGAACAGGTCTATAACCTTGTTTCCTTATTTCGACGTAATACGACACCTTCCCTTTTTTACTTGTTCTTTTTCTAATTGTTGCCATGTATTATCCCTTTCATGACGCAATTATGACGCACTGATTTTAAAATAATACGAACAAACATAAAAAACAATAAAAAACATCAAGTTTACGAAATAGCTACTATCAGAGAGTTTCCATTGTTTAAAGTTGTCTATAATTTTTTAAAATTTTATGCGCGCTAAAACTTAATATCCTCGTGTTTATTTAATGTTGCCGAATAAGCTTTGGCAACTTTTTCTTTTATATAAAGGATTAAATTTCAATATCAATAAATCTACTTCCATATTTTTTTGATTCATTATCAATAATTTTGGATGCCTGTTCTTTGGAAATGGCAAAATGGTTATAATTAATTTCATCCAATGCCTTTCTAAAATTTTCTGCAACAGGAATTAATTCCAGATATTTTTTTTGCAAAACCGTTCTGGCTTTTAAATAATATTCAGCTAGTCTTAAGCTGTTCCCCGCATTACATTTCAATATTGAAACAGCAGTTCTTGATGTAGAATCAATATTATGAGCGAATGAGCCTGACATGATTGCCATAACATCTTCAAATGGATATTTAGTTCCAAACACAGGCGCTTTAACACTTTTACTAATCTTTGAAGTGCTGTATAAACTTAAATTTGAATTGATATGCATTATTTTCTCCTTTTTAGTTAATACGATAGTATAATCTGAAAAAAAGAAGAATTTTCTCATAGCATAAAATAATTGTTACAAAAATTTACAACATATTTTTTTTAGTCAATCTCAAGAGGTGAAAAAACTTTATATCAATATGGTGGAAGGTATTATAAATTTAACAAGAAAAGTTTTACCTAAACTGTCACCATATTCAAGACACAACATTGAAAGTCTCAATGCCATGCCAGAAATGGTGCTTGCAAAAATGATAAGCAAAGGTGACAAAAGCATAGTTCATGTTGACATGAATCATTGTATAGCTGCAATAATTTCAAAAAACGGTATAACAACAAGTTATACAGATGCCCTAAACGGATGTAATTCTGTAGGAGTTATTTTAAAATTAAAAGATAACCGCAAGCTATGTATTCTTTCTCACTATGTTCCAACAAATACAGACGGACAAACATCTGCTATAGCCAAACAACTTGAAACTTACGCTCCTTATATTGATACTGACTACAAACCAAAAATATTCTTTAATATAAGAGGATATAAAGATTATGGAAAATTGGAAGCTGTACCAAATCCTATAATTGAAAAAATCAAAAACTTGTTTAAAAATAGATTTAGCAAGGGATTCGAATATTTTATAACCCCTTACCAAAACCAAACACGTCCTGCATTTTTTTCATCCGCAAACATATTTCAATTTGATTCCACAGATTTGAACAAATTAAAAATTACAAATGTTGGTGAACAGGAAAAATTTATTGATATAACAGTATAATAATTAAGCTGACACTGCTTCTTTATTAGATTCGATATATTTCACAGCATAAACAGCTCCGACAGCGCCATCGGAAGCGGCTGTAATAACCTGCCGCAAAGGAGTAGTTCTGACATCACCTACAGCAAAAACGCCAACAACAGAAGTTGCCATTACATCATCTGTTACAATAAAACCTCTTGAATCCTGCTCAAGCTGCCCTGTAAAAAATTCCACATTCGGAGTCATTCCAATATACGGAAATACCCCGTCAGCCTGAAGATTAAAAATTTCTTTTGTTTTAACATTTTCCAGAACCACAGTATTTACAAGATTATCTCCCTTGATTTCTTTTACAACAGAATCCCAGATAAACTCGATTTTTTCATTCTTAAATGCCCGATCCTGTATAATACGGTCAGCACGCAGCTCATTGCGTCTGTGAATGACGTAAATTTTATCGGCAAATTTTGTCAAATACATTGCTTCTTCAACAGCAGCATTACCACCGCCAACCACTACAACAACTTTATTTTTATAAAAAGCACCGTCACAAACAGCACAATAACTAACTCCTCGTCCGACAAATTCTTTTTCACCGGGAACACCTAATTTCATTGGCTGCGCACCTGTTGCTATTATTATTGTTGCTGCTTTAAATTCATATTCTTTAGTTTTCACTATTTTATTTTTTAAATCAACTCTTTCAATTTCCTGCAATGGATACTTATGAACACCAAACTTATCCGCATGTTGTTCAAATTTTTCCATTAAATCGTACCCACCGACAATCTGAAATCCCGGATAATTCTCGAGTTCCAAATAATTTGAAGGCTGACCGCCAAGCATATTTATATCAACAATCGCAGTTGAAACAGCACCCCTTGAGGCATATATTGCTGCAGATAAACCTGCCGGACCGCCGCCTAAAATAACCGTATCAAAATTTAATTGCTCCATTTTCTAACCCTCATTTTTCTGTAATACCTGAACCTGATATTTTTTCACCTTTTAAAATATATATTGCACTATCTTTTTTTATCAAAGATTTATCGTGATTTGAAAAGGTTTCTAAAGTTAAATAATTTACACCGGTAAAAGTATTTCCGTCAAGTTTTAAATCAACAGTATCAGTTAATCTTTTATTACCAGCATACTCATCTGTTTTTGAAAAACGGATGATATTTCCGTCAACATAATCCAGTGTTACAGAAGCACTTGCTCCCGTAAACGGATTGTTTAAATTTATGACGTTACCCGCACGGGATAAGTTCCATACCTGAACGGTATTCGGTCTAAAATTAATACTATTGCCTGTTTGCTTATCAATTTTAGCAACAACTCTCCAGGTTCCGTAGACAATTTTCGGAACTCTATCAATTGATCTAACGCTACCTTTTAAAGTTGCGGCAAAAACACATACACCGTAAAATAACAAAAATATTAAAATTAAATTTTTGAAAATATTCATATCAACCTTATGCCAGAGCCATTTTTTCTTTAATTATCTGAGCCGATTCTTCATATCCTGCTCTACCCATCATGGCATAAGTATAATTTTTTGCCTGTTCAACACCGGGCTGATCAAACGTATTGATATTATAAAGCTCGCCAGCAATAGCAGTTTGAACTTCCAGCATATAAAGAAGTTGAGCAACATTATAACCGTCAACTTTTTCTAGAGTAATTGTAACTGTCGGTCTGTTGTAATCAGACAACGCAACTCTTGTTGAATCAGCCTCAGCATTAATAAGTTGATTAATCGTCTTGCCCCCGAGATATCCAATTCCCGTGTATTCAAAAATATTTGGGATTTCCATAATATTATCAAATTCAGCGACTCTTACAAAATTTATAATTTTGTCATTAGGGCCTTCATTATATAGCTGGATTTGTGAATGCTGATCAGTTGCTCCGAGAGCCTTAATAGGAGTAGGACCTATATGAACATCATTACCATTTTTATCTTTATTTTTCCCCAAAGACTCAGCCCACAATTGAACGTACCAGTCTGAAACGTATTTTAATTTGCTAGAATAAGGCATCATTACAGATAAATTTTTACCTTTTACGGTATCCATTAAATAGTGAATTAAAGCATTTTGCGCTGCAATATTTTCATAAATATCGGTATTCTTCAATGCAAGATCCATATCTTTAATACCGTTTATCACGTCATCCACATCAATACCAACAAGAGCCATAGGCAATAAACCCACAGCAGAAAATACGGAAAATCTTCCTCCGACATCATCTGGAACAACAAAAGTTTTATAGCCTTCCTGCTCTGCAATTTGTCTTAAAATACCTGTTTTTTTATCAGTAGTAGCTACTATATTGTACCTGTAATTATCACCTAACTCTTTTTCCAATCTATCCTTAACAATCATAAATTGTGACATGGTTTCTGCTGTAGAACCGGATTTTGTAATTACATTAACAAGTGTTCTTTTTAAATCAAGAATATCTAAAAGTCCTTTAATTGTATCAGGATCAATGTTATCCAAAAAGAAAATTTTTGGCAGACCGTTTCTTTGTTCATCAGAAAGCAAATTCCAGTAAGGTTTTAAAAGAGCCTCTGTAATTGCAATACCACCAAGTGCAGAACCACCAATACCAAGGACTAAAATATTATCAAAGCGTCCCTGAACCATAGCAGCATATTCTTTTACATACCACACTGTTTCCTCGCTGTAACCAAGATTCATCCATTGCAGCCACTGGCCGGGCTTGTCCTTTCTTTTATTCAAATCAGCAATAATATGAGCTATAGTATCCTTATATTTATCAAATTCATCATGCAGATTTAAGCCGTTATCATGACCTATAACCATTTCATCGGAATACCTATAGTCCAGTGTTATCATATTTTACCCCTCTCAAAATAATCTTTCTTTCAGTTAGTAAATCTTATACAAATATTATATGTGCTAAAGTTTTTTATACAAGGGTATAGAGGATAATTTAATATTTTTTTACCAGAAAAAACATCAAAATCTCATTATTCGACAAATATTTTGTAAAATAAGCTTAAAAAGCACTTTTTTTATCTGTACTTAACCCTAAAAGGAAATCATCAGGTATTTTCCAGTCGTTGCACTGGATTAATCTTGTACAATAGATACGCTACACTTGAAGGTCTATATTATAATTATAACAGTCATAAAATCCTGAAACAAGTTCTGCATGACGGAGCAAGCAGGCATGCTGAATCTCTGGTATTCCTACATGGTTTACGACCTCACGATTAGGGAGGTAAGTGGTAGAGGTATGGATTGTTATTATCCTTCCTTGATAACGGAAGGAAGTTTTGCATTTACCCATACGGTGGCATAAGCAACGTGATAACACCTGAATGTTTATGGTTACTTTTAATAGGCTGGAGTCTTTCACTTAACGGCTTGTGATGATAGGCTCTTTGTATCGAGTTCCTGAAACTCATGCGAGATGACAAATATACACGCCATACTAAGCACCGGGTTAACTTTTCAGTTCAACACATTACACGGGCACAGAGGCCAAAAACTTAATTACTTCTTTAATATATCTATTGCACAAAATAAACTTTTTTTGTATAATTCAGCAATGGGGACTTTACAAAAATATTACAAACAATCAGCTACTTATAAGATTTTTTCCGGAATATTTGAAAAAGTTACTGAATTTTTGGACACTCTAGGCAAAATAACACAAAACGGTATTAAAACAATTAAATGCATTTTGAAACTGCAAATTGACAGAAAAGAATTAACAGAACAGTGTTACAGATTCGGCATAACCTCACTTCCCATAACACTTTCTATTGTTGGTATGACATCAATAATTGTAGCATCTCAGGTCGCGCTTGAAATGGTTAAACAAGGCGGAGGCAATTTTGTAGGGCTTTTGATGACAATACTTATTGTAAGAGAAGTTGGAGTTATAATGTCTGGATTTGCAATTATATCAATGATAGGTTCATCACTTGCCTCTGAAATTGCCACAATGCGGGTAACAGAACAAATCGATGCCATTAAAGTCCTAAAAGTCAACCCAATATGCTATCTTTTTGTTCCAAGAATACTTGCAGGCATGTTTATGATGCCGCCCGTTGTGATAATTGCATCTGCCGTAGGTGTAATAACAGGAGCAATTACGGCAAATCTAACATCAGGTTTGGGTTATAGAGCATTTTTCGATTCTGCCTGGCTTGGAATATATATGAAAGATCTTGGAGTTTGTCTTTTGAAAGCTCTGGTTTTCGGAGGTACTATAGCACTGATTAGCTGCAGTTGCGGATATTATGCCAATGGAGGTGCAAAAGGGGTAGGGAAAGCCACAACAAAAGCTGTTGTATGGTCTTTTGTTGCTATTGTAATATGGGATATGTTTTTTGCGATAGCTTTTTTCTTTTAAAGAGGTAAAATAATCATATATGAGTATTGAAGTAAAAAATTTAGTCAAAGAATTCGACGGGAAACGCGTTATTGATAATGTATCCTTTAAAGTTGAAAATGGAGAGACGCTTGCTATAGTCGGTTTTTCAGGTTCAGGCAAAAGCACCATACTAAAACTTATCTGTGGACTTTTAAGTCCGGATGAAGGGGAAATTATAACATCCAAAGGTGACATTGCAATGGTTTTTCAATACTCTGCACTATTTGATTCATTGAATGTTTCTGACAATATAGCTTTTGCGCTTCATGAAAGAAAGGATTTAAGAAACAAATATACCGAAAAAGAAATAAAAAATATTGTAACCGAAAAACTTGAACTTGTGGGCTTAAAAGGTATAGAAAACAAATACCCTTCAGAACTTTCAGGAGGTATGCAAAAACGTGTAAGCTTTGCCCGTGCAATAGTTACAGAACCGAATTCAATACTCTATGATGAACCAACAGCCGGTCTCGATCCCATATCTTCAACGCTGATTGAAAATTATATAGTAAGACTTAAAGATCAAACCAATGCAGCATCTGTCGTTGTAACACATCAGATGTCTACAATTAAAAGAACTGCAGACCGAGTTATAATGCTCTACGATGGAAAAATTGTTTTTGAAGGAACGCCTGAGCAAATGCTTTTACAAAACAATGAATACACGAAACAATTCGTTACTGCATCTCTTGAAGGACCAATGCACATGATATCAGAAAATTGAGGTAAAATTATGAATATAAATAAATTATTTAATAAAGAAGTTATGTCTCTTGAAACATACATAATGTTTAGACTTAAGGAAGAAACTGCAAGACTGAAAGAAGAACTTACGGCAAAAAACAGAGCGCCTATATCTCTTTCTATGGGAGCCCCGACGGCAAATCCCCCTCAAAGACTGATAGATCGTCTTAAAGAACTTCTTGATGAAGACGGAATCCACATGTATTCAACCCCAAAAGGCGAACAATATTTTAGAAAAGCAATTGCGCAAAGAATGAAAAAACGTTTCAATGTTGAATTAGACTCGGAAACAGAAATATTCTCGCTTATAGGCTCAAAAGAAGGCATTGCAAATCTTGTCAGATTTATTACTACACCAAAACATGAAGAATTTGAAAAAGATGTAATTATGGTACCTGATCCTTGTTATGCATCTTATCTGCAGTTTATTCAATGCTCAGGTGCAAAAGCATATCCTATGCCCCTTACAAAGGAAAATCATTATCAACCGGATGTTGAAAAAATTTATCATCAGATAATTAAAGACGGATATAAAGCGGGAAATATTAAAGCGTTATTCATAAACTACCCAAACAACCCGTTAGGGCGCTCAACTTCAAAAGAGTATGTACAATCTGTAATTAATTTCTGCAAAAAATACGATATTCTTCTTGTATCCGATGCTGCTTACTGCGATATGTATTTTGATGAAAAAGAAAAACCGTTCAGTATTTTTGAACTCGAAGGTGCAAAAGATACCGGTATTGAATTTTATAGTTTCTCAAAACCATATGCAGTCACCGGTTGGCGTTTAGGCTGGGTTTGCGGTAATAAAGATGTTGTTCAGCGTTTTGGTAAAGGCAAATCAACAATTGATAACGGAATATTTAAAGCACTTCAAAAAGCCTGTGCCGAAATCTTAAATTCAGATGAAGGAGACAGGTATATAGAAGAAAAAAATAAAGGTTACGCAAGAAAACAGGCGATAATGGTAAAAGGCTTCAGAGAACTGGGCTGGCCGATTGATGAAGAAAGTGTACCGCATACCACATTTTACCTCTGGTTACCTATACCAAAACGTTATGATTCTGCTTTTGAATTCTGCGAGGACGTATTGAGAAAATCTGGTGTAGTTCTTGTGCCGGGTAATGCATTCGGCAAACACGGTGAAGGATTTTTCAGATTATCATTTGTATGTTCAGACGAACAATTACAGGAAGTCATAGACAGATTTAAGGCTGACGGATTTACATTCGATTAACGACTAACCAGCCAACACCCATATTTATCAGTACTTAACCCTAAAAGGATAATCATCAGGGATTTTCCAGCCGTTAGCTTGAATCAAGAGAGTACAATAGCCAGGCCAAGCAGAAGAAGCAGTTGAACAGCCATAAGTTGAATGCGTCTTTAAAGTATCAATATCCTGCCCATCCCAGGTTGCTTTATTATACACAGCAAATTCCCAGTTTTCCTCCAGAAGCTTTATTATCTTCAAACCACAAATCTCTTGCGCCATAATCAACTTCTGCACGTGCTATTGCCTGATTCATAGATGAATAAAATTTTTGCAAACGGGCCTTCAACAACTTTTTTGTTATGATTATATATCAAAGAAGGCATGGTCATCGCAGCAACTATACCAATTATTCCTAGAGTGATTAAAACTTCTGCCAGTGTAAATGCGCATCGACGAATGGCGGCAGAAGTATCTACCTGCGAATACAAAGTAATCCATTTTATTATTGGATTAAGGTAGATGGTGTTACAGGAAGACAGACGATTTAAGGTAATAATTTCCCTTTAAACTTGATTGCAATTTTCTCAATCTATTACTGCTTTCAAGTATTAAAAATTCTATCCCCTGCATCACCCATCCCGGGGACAATATAGCCTTTTTCATTCAAATGATCATCAATTGCTGCGGTTATAATTTCAATAGCAGGATAATGACTTTGTATATTTTCTATTCCTTGCGGGGCTGCAATAATACAAATTACCTTAATATTATCTATTGGGATTCCTTTATCCGCATAAAGTTTTATTGCTTCAATAAGAGAATTTCCTGTTGCAAGCATAGGATCTGTTATGTAAATATAAAATTTTTCCGGGTTTGGAGCTTCCATAGGCACTTTGTTATAGTACCAAACAGGTTTTAAAGTTTTTTCATCCCTGTACATTCCAATATGCCTTATACAAGCCTGCGGTAATATATCAATTGCTTCATCAGTGAAAATAAGACCTGCTCTTAATATCGGAGATATTATAAGATTTATATCCGGATCAACTGTCTTTGCAGTAAAAGTTGCAAGAGGAGTGGCAATTTCAGTATTAACCATAGGGAGATTTTTTGCAGCTTCATATAAAAGACATCTAGTAATCTTTCTCGTGGCAATTCTAACCCCCTGACTGTCTGTATTTTTATCACGCATAGTACATAAATTCAACAAAACAACCGGATTATTTATAACTCTGACTTTTGTCTTGTCCATATTTAACTCCTTCTTTTTTTATATCTAAAAAACTTTTCATCAACTTATCAAACACCGTCATATTTGTCTGAATTTCATAAGTATGAATACCTTTATTCATATCGGTTAAACCGGTTTCTTTCGCAAAAAATGACACTTTCGTACTGATTGAACCAATTTTGTCAAACATTTCGTTTAGCAAGCCTAATGAATCATGTAGTCTTTTTGGGCTTTCCACAACAATCAGCTTATTTTGTGCAAGACTATCTTTATCAGGTGGATAAACTTCAAGAGACTTTGAACCGCCCATTCCACTAAACTCAACAGTTGCAACAGAGCCTTTTGGCAATTCAAGACCTTTTGCAGTAATTACAATTTTTAAATATACATCACCAGATACAATCTTCACTTTTTCAATATACCCGACCTGTACACCCATAAATTTCACAGGAGAACCGGCAATCAATCCATCAACATCAGGCATAAAAATCTGATATGTCACAAGAGCTTTTTCTTTGTTGTAATGATGAATTCTTATAAAGGCAATCCCGATACATAATATAAAAAACCATATACAGACTTCTATCCATATATATTTATGCATTCCCTGAAAAATCTTCATAGAATAATTATACATCAATACAAAATTTTTTGCTACTTGCAAAAAAGTCTTGTGTATTATACTATAAATATAGAAACAAAAAGTGAGGTTTTAATTTATGATGGATCAAATAATTAGAGTCGCATGGGACTTAAATGAAAATACAGATAATAGATACCAGCTTGTTTACGAAATTGCTGAACTCGCAAAAAAGCTTGTAGATGAAAATCAAGCTAAAAAAGCCCATGATGATTTTAACTTTGAGGAAAATTTTGATACTACATACAAAAAAGAAAATCCGGTTGAACATGCCATTATGGTAAAAGCAGCAGAAGCTGATGACGACAGATTAGTTGGTTAGTATTACAAAAAAATGCAATGTTATTCAAAAAAAAGTTAGAGAAAACTCTAACTTTTTTAACTAAATGAGGATACAATGATTTCAATACAAAATACAGTTAATTATATAAACGAAAAAACAAACAATTTTGAACCAGAAATCGGCATTATTTTAGGCTCAGGATTGGGTGAACTTGCTGATGAATACTGCGATTATGCAATACCTTACACAGAAATTCCTTTCTTTGTAAAATCAACTGTTCAAGGGCACAAAGGAAGACTTGTTTTTGCAAAAATCAGAGAAAAAAAAATTGTAATGATGCAGGGCAGAAATCATTTCTACGAAGGACATACAATGCAAGAAATAACTTATCCCGTTAAAGTTATGAAAACACTCGGCATAAAAACTTTAATTCTAACAAATGCTGCTGGAGCTGTCAATCAAAACTTTAAACCTGCTGATTTAATGCTTATAACAGATCATATAAACAATATGGGAACAAACCCACTAATAGGTTTGAACGACGATACACTAGGGGAACGTTTCCCTGATATGTCACAAATTTATAAGAAAAATATTATTAAACTTGCAAAAAAGAGTGCAGATGATTTAAATATAGACATAAAAGAGGGCATTTACTGGGCAAATTCAGGACCTTCTTATGAAACTCCGTCTGAAATCAATATGATTAGAAAACTCGGCGGCGATGCTGTCGGAATGTCAACAGTTCCGGAAGCAATTGTTGCTAATTATTGCGGACTCGATGTTCTAGGTATTAGCTGTATAACAAACGCCGCAAGCTCTGCCTCGGGCGCAAAATTGTCGCATGAAGAAGTTATAGAAGCGGCAAAGATAGCTAAAACAAAATTCAAATCGTTAATTCTAGAAATAATTAAATATATTTAGATATTTGTTAAATACTGTAAATTTTGTATATACTCCCACTTGTCAAAATATTGTTTTCAGTTAAAAATACATGACGGGAAGGAAAAAGAAATGTTGATTGGAAGATTAACTTACGATGCCGTGAAACAACGACAGAAATCATCCGGAGAACTGCCTGTGAGACAAGCATCACTATCTTCCGGATTCATGTCTTCAAAAAATAATATAAACGAGAGACCTTTAAAAAGTATTTCAAATGAATTATCTTTTAAAGGTCTTTCTTTTAATGGAGATAAAAAAACGGCTCCTAAAGACGACAAAATGAAGCCTCTTATATATACTGTAGGAGCATTAATTGCAGCCGGAATTGCCCTAAGGTTTGCTCCGTCTTATAAAAAAGCAGGAGAATATAGTGTTAATGAATTTCTACAATTCGCAAAAAAATATACAGGACTTGAGAAGATAAGCAATGACGGAAACAAAATTACAACTTCGGTCGGACAGGAATTGTATGAAAGTATTAGAGATTCCAAACTCGCTAATAATATGGTAAAAATAGAAGGTGATAAAATCACTTTCTACAAAAAAACAATCCCGCAGTTAATCTGGGATGGATTAATTTACCCGATAAAAATTCTGCCAGCAGATATTCTCAACGGTACAGTAACCTTACTTGGCAAAATAAAACCATTTAAAGGCTGGGCACAAAAAACACTTCAACAGCCATTCTTTAAAGGTATTAGACAACGTTCAAAAATAGATGCAAAAGTAAATTCTCTTCGCGGATTGTTTGAAACTGCAAATAACCTTAAAGGGAAATCAGAAGAAGAAATAGCATCAAAAATCTTTCAGCGGTCTGTTAAAATGTTTGACCCTAAAACAGGCAATTATGACACTAAACATGAGAGATCGCTAAACAGGCTCGTTTCAGGACTTCCGCCGGCAATATTTCTTGCAAATGATGCCTATAACCTCTCAAGAATGATGGATGACGATAAAAATGCAGCATCACATGAACAAAAAGTAAGATTTAAACAAGAAATGGCAAGAATAGGTTTCAACGCATATATTACCCTTGTAACTCTCGGCGCATTGAATAAATATATTAATAACTCTAAAATGGGCATAATGTTAATGACTGCCTTAACTACACTTACAACCGAAGCATTTTCGCGTGTTATTAACGGTAAACATATTACAAGATTAACACCTGAAGAGGCAAGAGCCGAAAATCTTAAAAATCATGCACCGGAAGCAGAAATTAAGCCCGATTTATCGTTCAAAGCATCTGAAAATAAAAAAGAAGACAAAGAAAAAGCTCAAAAACCGCTGCTGTCATTTGATACAATCGTAAAAGCATTAGCATTAATAATCGGTGGAGGCTTCGCAGTAAAAGGACTACGGAAAATTCCTGCAGTAGAAAGCGGCTGGAAAAACTTTTCAGGCTTCTTTAAAAAACACTACAACGACCTCACACAAATAAAGGATTACCGGATTACCCGTGAAAAATTTGATGAAATAACTAATGTATTGGAAAAAAATGGTTTTAACAACCTTGCAGAAGAATATAGAAATATTGCAAAAACTGCAGTAAACGATGATGGTACAATCAGTTTAGGCGCAAAAGACAAAAAAATTAAACCTCTTGTAAACTTCTTCCTTGCTCCGTTCAAATTTATCTGGAAATACGGCACTCTCCCGTATACATTTATAGATGACGCTATCAAGTCAATAAGTAAAAAATCAAAATTTCTGAAATTAGATATCAAAGATCAAAATACTCTAAACATTCTTGTAAAAAATTACGCAAAAGAAAAAAATATTACAGATATCAACCCACTAAAAGAGTTTATACAAAAAGTATCCTCAGGAAAAATTGCAGCAGGAACAAACTTATCCGTTGAACAACAGGATTTGCTTAGAAGAATTGCAAATGTATCTTCACTAGCTAAAAGTATTGAAAACATAGGTCATCAAGCTGCAAAGAAAAATCTGACACCAAAACAGTTTCAGGATTATGTAAAAGATAATATTACAAAATCATTCAACATAGATACAATGTCAAATATCTCAAACAGCGAACTTTCCAATATGGCAAAAACAGCGGCGCTTGCTGCAACAATCTGGTTCCTGATGACTGATAACTACAATATGGTCATGCTGAAATCAAACGGTAACGATGTAGAAGGTGCTAAAACCAAATTTAAAGAAAGATTTGTCCAGGAAGGTTCAAGATTATTCTATCAAACACTATTGATAGACTTATTTAACAGCACATTCAGCAAACAATATCACCAGTCGTTGTTTGGTATGAGCTGGATTACACTGACTAATACAACAATAGGTGAATGGCTGACAAGAAAATCTGTCGGAGTAGCTGTCGGAACACACTCCCGTGACCAGTTAATTGCTCTTGAAGAAAAACAAAATAATGCAACCGGTTTTGAAAGAAAGTACTATGACTTTATGAAACGGTTAACCGGTAAACGTCCGATTAAAACTTATGAAGTTGATAAAAAAGAACAATTCGGTGCCACTGTTCAGGCAGAAGAAATCAAACCTCCTGCTCAGGAAATAAATTTCACAAACAGCAACGTTTTCAACAAAATGATAAAAGGATAAATTAAAGAAGATACATACAGGTAGCACAACTTGTTTTATTTACAGGAACTTCTTTATTGTTATTCTGCCAGATGAAAAATCCGACTGCCAGAACAGCTACAAGTAGAATTACAAAGAAAATTTTTGTCAGAATTGCAAAGATTTTTCCTACAATAAATAAAACAATTATTACACCTAAACCTATTAATAAAACCGTAAAATCCATAATTTATCTCACCTTGTTTTCTTCACCTTTGATAAGCCTTTGAATATTTGAACGATGAAGCCAGATTATATATAAAGCACCCAGCGCGCAATAACAAATATATGCAATCGGTGCTTTAAAAGCCCACATTATGAAAGGCGACAGTGCAAGAGCGATAATTGAACCGACTGAAACATATCTTGTAAAAAATGTGATTACAGCCCATATTGCGGCAATAATAAGCCCAACCTGCCAGTTTAAAGCAAGAATTGTGCCGACCCCTGATGCAACAGATTTTCCGCCTGTAAACTTAAGAAATATTGACTTACTGTGTCCGAGAATTACGGCAACCGCTGCAAGCACAGGCAATAGGCCGATACCTGTAAAAGTTTTGGCAAATAATGCGGCCAGCACAACAGGAAGAGCACCCTTGAAAGCATCTAATAGCAGAGTAATAAAAAACCATTTTTTACCCATAACTCTTTTAACATTAGTTGCCCCCGTAGAGCCTGAGCCAATAGTTCTTATATCTTCCCCTGTAAATACTTTAACAATAATATACCCTGTGGGTATAGAACCAATAATATAAGCACTTATAACAACAGCCAGTAATTCCAATATATTTTCCATAAAATTTCCTTTCCTGTGCAAACAATTATAACAAGGATATTGTAATAATTCAATATTCATTTATAATATAAGTAATTATGAAAAAGATTTTGGCTCTCTTTATATGTTTTCAATTTGTAACAATGCCTGTTTTTGCGGAATATGATTTCAGCGATGAGGCACAGGCCGAATTTGACAGAAAACAGTCGCAAATATTTCAGCCTGTAGATTTTACTAAAAAGAAAAATTCAACTGAAATCAATGAATATAATGAACGCTCAAATTATATTCCACTTGTAGAAGAAGAAATCAAAAATAATACTTTTGAACCGCAGCAAAGACCATTGTTCGGACAGGTTGTGAAAGTTCCTCAAGGGACTACGTTTCCTGTAACGTTTGATTCGGGGATAAGTTCAGGCAGTTTAGAGAAAAACGACAGACTGACAGTTAAGCTTACACGGGACTTTGTTTATAACGGTGTATTAATCGCTCCTGCCGGCAGTTTGATATACGGAACTGCTACAGATGCGCAAAACGCCGGATACGCATACGCAAGCGGCTCTTTAGAAATTAATTTTAACGAAATACTTACACCAGACGGAAATATGCTTAAAATTTCTACAGAAAATATTTATATGGAAGCCAAAAGTGAGCGTGTAAAAAAAATGACCAGCAATATTGTAATTGGAGCATTAGGCTCAATGCTCATCGGTACAGTTTTTACAGCATTTGGCGGCTGCAATGACTGGGGCGAGAATATGGGAATTTATGGCGGTATCGGTGCTTTAGGGGGAGGATTGCGCGGGGCAATGCAGCGCGGAGAAAACATTCAAATCCCTGACGGCACTACAATTGAGCTAAAACTTGCAGAGCCTTTAATTGTTTCACCATACACTAACAATAACTGATATAATTTTGGAACATCTAATTAGATTTTTAAATTAATGTTTTACAAGCATATAACACTACCCGCCTTACTGAACTGTCAAAATACACAAATACATAAAAGAAAATCAAGATTAATGTATAGTAATTGCATAATCCCCGTTATTTATTTTGAAATTCATACGAATTTTCTCACCATTGTATTCATGCGGAGGAGGTGAAAATCTCGGGACACTCATAAGCATATAATAAACAGTATCATTCAATCCTTTGTTTGAAGATTCTTTTGAGAATTTTCTGTTTATCAGCTTACCTGATTTGTCGACAGAAAATTCTATAGAACATTCACCAGAACCTTGAATACTTCCAACTGCAAATTTTGAAAATAACGCGGCACGTAAATTATTTTTATATCTGAGCATATCGGGACTGTTTGGATTATAAGCCGGTTTTTTAGGTGAGGGCGGAATTAAAATCTCTGGATTTACACTCATATTATTATTTTTTTTTTGAAGCTGCTCTTTTGTTTTTTTAGCGGAGTTTTTGGTATTTGATTGTGAAGTATTTTTTATATAATCCGCAGGAATAATTTTCTGTTGTTCTGGCTGCTGTTCCGGCGGATTATAATGAGGTGTATCATCCCAAATTTTATCAATATCAGGTATAGCTTTTGTCACTATAGGCTTTTGTTTTACCTGCGCCGGTGACTTTTTCTTCTGAGCAGAATTTCCTCCTACAGGTATCATCCAGACAAGAATTGATAAAATTATACAAAATACAAAAAATATACTTGAGACGATTTCAGCTTTTTTTTCAAGACTCATTGAGCGTTTCTGGTTTTCGCACACTGCAGATTTTTTATCTTCTACATAGTCAAATGTATTATTCCCGCAATCGCAGTATTCAACTTTTTCTCTGTATTCAGTTTTACATTCTCTACATCTATACATAACAAAATTATCTTATCATAAATAATCCTAATTTATAAATCATGAAAAATACAAGTGTAACAATAAACATAATAATTAAAATTGCAGTCTGTCTTATTATATCAAAATTTTGCTTTGCCTTAATAAACTTCAGTGCAAAAGGTATTTCCAGTAATACGCATAGAATAGCGCAAATTATTTTGAACAAAGTTATTCACTCCTTTTAAAAATAATGTTTTCTAATTGAATTGTTTTATGCATCTTAGGTTTGAAATTTGCGGTAATAACTGTAGAAACCGCCAGAACAAGTAAAGTTAAAATTGCAATAATTGTTATTTTTATTCCACTCATCAGTATGTTACCCTTTCATAATCAGAAAAGTCTTCCGGAGTTGAGTAGCGCTCTTCAAGTCCTATTAGAAATAATCCTGTAACCACAGTGGAAGTCCTTTGAGTGCCTTTAGGGAAATTTAGTATTGAATCTTTTTGAAGACGAGAAATCGCAGGTTTAACATTGTTTCTTGCGATATCCATGTAATTCGGATTTGAACATTCAACTTTTATATTGGAAATATTTCCGTATTTGTCAACAACAAAGGTAAAAAGAAATATCGTACCCAGAGGTGCGTAATCTATTTTGGAATCGCGCATAATCCTGTTTTGCAGGTTACTTCGCCATTTATTCCAGGCAATAATTTCTTCTTGTTCACTCATATACGGATTTTCAAAATTATTGTCAGCTTTTTTCAGCGGAGCCTGCTTCTGCTGTTGAACCTTTTTTTCTGATTCTTTTATCAGCTGCTGTAAAAGCTCAAACTGGGATGTATCCTGACTTTTTCTGGGTTTATATGTTTTTTCCTTTTTTTCTGTTTCTTTTTTAGTTTTTTGAATATTTTGTGAAGGCTGAACAATTTTTTCTGTTGTTTTTGGCTTTTGTGTCGAAGCAGTGACTGGTATATTTTTTGTAGACAAGGTATCACTTATCCTTGTAAGTTTGAAGTCAGAATCTTCAATAATCATAGGCTGATGCATATCAGGATGAAGTTTCAGCGTAGTAAATGTTACAACAATAAATGCAATTATTACAAAAATTTTTAAAATATTCATAATCAATCTTTATCTACTTTAGCAAGTAATTCATCACAAGCATAAATATCAAACTTAGTCTGGCTTAGCATCATAGTTTCTGCTATCAAAAGGGCAGTTGGAACAAGTGCTGCTACCAAACTTAAAAACATACCCTGCAAATCTCCGCCAATTTCAGTCATAAAATATGAAACGTTCATTGCAAATTCTATAAAAATAATTGCACAGGCAATTGCTAACGAACGGTTCTTCTCAAAATTCAATCTTCTCACTCCTTCAAGCCCGTATATTGTGACACCGTGGTGCTGGTAGTCTGAAAATCCGTCCTGCTTAATTATCTGTGAGCCTTGAATTTTCTTTGTACAGAAAAATGCATTTACAAAAGAAAAAAAAGCGAATATAATCATAAAAGTTGCAAGAAATAAAAATACCGGACTAATTCTCAATCCTGTGATTCTAACCCATCCTGCAGCTTCCGGAAAACACATAGCAAGAGTATTTGAAACACCATAAGCGAGAAAAGGTGCTGTTAAAATCCCGACAATAGTTTCTCCTACAGATTTCAGCTGAAGATTAAACATTTTATCTCTTATATACTGCAATTTTGAGTTGCTCAAACTGTTTATATATCTCTCTATCCACTGTCTGTATGATTTTATAACACTTTCAAAATCTTCTCTGTATTCATATTTATCAAGTGTAATAGTCCATTCAAAATCGTTACATTTAAAGTAACCGCAGCTTATTGCAAGAACAGCCATTATCCCCGCGAAAAAAAATGATATAAATACAGCAAATGTCATAAAATCATTCAAATTCATATAATAAACCAGGTTTACAACATAAATTCCTAACACAAAAATTAACGAAAAAATAAGCATAAAACTCTGCCCTAATTTTGCCGATTTTGACATTTCTTTCTGAATATTGCTTTGAAGATATAAATATATACCCTGTTTAAGAAGCAAACAAATTCCATAAATTAAAACTGAATATATCAGCCAGACTTTTATATTTGTCGGAAGGTGAAGAAAATTCGCAGATTCTTTAATTTCTAGCCCCATGAGGTAATTTGAAACACCGAAGGCGCAAACCATTGAACTTAAAAACATTGCGATGTGCAGAAATATGCTAGTCTTTACATTTGCTGACAATTTCTGTTTCAAATCGTTTATATGAAATGCGACCTGCTTAATAATTGCAACACGCGCATTTTCCAAATCTTCTTTCTGTTTTTCAAGCTTTACTTTTGTAATTGCATTTACATCTTTTCCGTATAGGCCTTTTATATCTTCTTCCGTCAAATCTTCCTTGCCAATTGATGTTACCGTTTTGGTATGCTGAACAGGGGCATCTGCAATAAGTTTTATAATCAAAAATTCATTGCTTCCTGCAAACATAAGCTTGCATACATTGCTTACTTCTACTCTTTTGACAGGCTGCCCTTTAAAAAGAACCTTATCGCTTTTGAATGTATTTATTATAATACACTTATTTTCGTAAGGCTTATATTCAAGCGTAAGCAATACATCGTAGTCAGTATTTAACACGATATCGCAATTTGGGTTGGTTCCTACATTTATAACATCTTTTGCAAATTTTTGTTCACCTTTTGAAGTTGATATAATAACAGCCATTTTTTATCCTCTTTAACTTATCTCCCTATTGCATGTAGAAATCTTCTGATTGATTTATCAATACTTTGTTTTGGAGCAACAATTAAGTGATTTTCACCTAAAACGGGTGTCAGAGTTTCCTTTACAAGATCGAGCTTTGCCGGATGTGCGTCCAAAAACATCATTGAAATGTCAGGGGCGTATTTTTTTACATTTTGAACATTTTTGGGCAAAGTTTCCCAGTTAATCTGTTTTTCTATAGCGCCCTCGTTTTCAAGATCACCTATTACGACAACAGCAGGAACATAACCATTCTTTTTCATTGTAAGAGCGTGTGAAAAAGCTTTTTTCAAACCAACGCCGTAAGCTGTCCCGTAATCTTTTTCATCATACTTTGTAAATGCATCCATTGATTTTGTAATAGTACTTCCATTCATCGGACCACCTTCATAAATCAAATAAGCATCTTCTGATACTCTCAAAATTTTTATCTGATCTTCAGGATCCAAAAGATTGCAAATCTGTCGGAGCATTTTTTTCTGATCAGGAAGATATTTCTGGTTTGAGGCGGAAGAGTCAATCAGAAATATGACAGCTGCAGGATGAAAATCATCAATTCTTATCTGTTTTAAACCGATCCAGACAAATTTTAATACAACTGATAATATAAGAACTAATAAGCCTAATGTTATAAATCTTTTATTTAACTTCATTTTCCCGCCTTTGTTATAAATAATATAGCATACATTTCTTCATTCTGCAAATATGTAAGGAAAAGATATACCTGACAAGTTCAATCTGACAGATGCACTGCGATTATTTTGTTATTCGAAAGTAGTAATTTAACTCCAGTAAATGCTCGCTTAAAACAATGCAGGATTGTAATTTTGTTGTTAAATTTCATCATAGTAAAAACAAAATTAACATCTAAATTTTACAGGCTGAAATTAAAATTCAAAATAATAACTATTTCTTCATTAAAAAAATCATCTGGAAACGGTTTAAAAGGTGCTGCAGCTTTAATTGCCGCACCTGCATTATCATCAAGGGTCTTAATTTTAGAAGATTTTAATATTTGACATTTATTTACCGAACCATCTTTATTCAGAGTCAAAGCAATTTGTACAAGCAAATCCTTATGTCCTTTAGCCAGAATATCAATCTGTTTTCGCGGCGGAACTTCCCAATTTTTTAAAACTTTTTCTTTAACTTCTTTAACGTAAGGCTCATAATCAACATATTTACCATCCGGCCCAAAAATATAAGATTCTTTATCAGAAACAAAAACCTGAACCGCATGAAGACTGCCGGATGGATAATCAAAAATAATCCTGCATTTCATTAGTTCAGGACGCCTGAAAGACACATACTTAAGTTCATTTGTATCAATACTGTAAATTAACTCCGCATCGCTGTATTTTACGTAATGATAAGCTTTGTTCTGTGTCCCGTCATCTTTTACGGTTGTAAAATCATGAAAATACTTTGGATACTTATCGGTCTTTATAAAAGGTTTGATTTTGCCAAAAATAATTGCAACAGTTTCATTAACTTTTTCATACTCTATGCATTGAGAAGCTTGCAAAAACTGTGGTTCAATTTTAATATAATTTGTAGCAAAAACACTTGAAGATATTAGAAAAAATATAGAACACAATATAAAAAACTTTTTCATATAAATTACTCCACTAAAATAATAACATAAACAAAAAATTATTAAATCACAGATTTCATCAAAGTCAAACAAGTTCGAAGGGACGTGCAAGTTTGTCATGTTGAACTCGGTACAGCATCTACATATGGTTAGACATTGCAATGAGTTTAGAATGACATTTACAACCATAATTAGTGTAAACTGCGATATAAATCTAAAATTCAGCCTTTACGTAATACTATTTTTAGATTATGATTAATAAAAAAGGAATACAAAATGGCAGAATTTCATTCAAAAATAAAAACAATAGAATGGGTTGATAATTACTCAAAAATGGTTGATCAAACAGTACTTCCGTATGAGTTTAAATACGTGAATATCACCGGCGGGCAGGAAATGTTTGACGCAATTAAGACAATGATAGTCAGAGGGGCTCCCGCAATCGGTGTTGCAGGGGCGCATGGAGTTGTTTTATATGCTCAGGAGCTTGCAAAAGAAAATCTTTCACGTGATGAATTTGTCAAAAAGCTTCTTGAAAAAGCTGATTATATGGCAACATCAAGACCTACCGCAGTAAACTTAATGTGGGCAGTTGAAAAACAGAAAAAAGTTATTAAAAATTCAAACTCAGATATACAGGGAATTGTTGAAGAATTAAAGCAAAACGGCATAAAACTTGAAGATGAAGACATTACAATAAACAAAAAAATAGGCGATTACGGAGCTGAAGTTGTCCCGAAAGGTGCTGCGATATTGACTCACTGTAATGCAGGAGCTTTAGCAACAGTCGGTTATGGAACAGCACTGGGTGTAGTTCGTTCTGCTTTTGCAAATGATCCGACAATTCAGGTATTTGCCGACGAAACACGTCCGCGCCAGCAAGGTGCAAGGATTACAACATTTGAACTTACAATGGACGGTATTCCGACAACTCTTATTACTGACGGAATGTGTTCATACTTTATGAAAAAAGGCATGATTGATATGGTTGTCGTAGGAGCTGACAGGATTGCCGCAAATGGTGATACGGCTAATAAAATTGGAACTTATACGGTTGCGATTGCCGCTAAATTTCATAATGTACCGTTTTATGTTGCGGCACCTTTATCAACAATTGATACAAGTATCAAAACAGGTGATGAAATAGTAATAGAAGAACGTTCGCATGAAGAAGTTACTCATATTAACGGGAAAATCATTTGTGCGCCTGATGTTAATGTGATTAATCCTGGATTTGACGTAACTCCGCATGAACTCATAGCAGGTATTATTACTGAAAAGGGTATTTTACGTCCAGATTACAATAAATCAATCGCAGAAGCATTTAAATTATAAAGAAAAGGAGAAAGTTATGTTGAATGTAAAATTTGAAAAAGTCGGGGGGGGGGCAATTCTGTAGCTCCTAAACCTGCATTTACCCTGGCAGAAGTTTTGGTTACGCTTGGTATTATCGGTGTGGTTGCAGCTATTACAATGCCTTCATTAGTTACGCATTATAAAGAAAAACAAACCGTTGTTGCTTTGAAAAAGTTTTACTCAATACTTGAACAGGCAATAAGGCTGAACCAAATTGATAATCCTGACGACTACAGCGGTGAAAATATAGTGTCTATGTTTAAAACCTTAAAAGTTTGTCATGGAGATAAATCATGTGCTTCAATGCAATATAAGCAATTGAACGGGCGTGGGGTAAACTTGATGCATTTTCTAATAATGTATATTATGCTCTTTTAGTCGACGGAGGTATTATCATATATGCTTCTGACAGTAATTGTCAATCTGTAAGAGGTACTTCCGAAGCTTTAAAAAATCGTTGCGGAGAATTCAGTATTGATATAAACGGTAATAAGCTCCCAAATCAGATGGGCAGAGATGTCTTTTTCTTTAATATTACCAAATACGGAGTAGTTCCTTTTGGGACGGAAGATGAAAACGATTATTCTTTTTCAAAGGAGTGTAAAGATAAAAATTCCGCAGATGGTAAATCTTGTGCTGCATGGGTGCTTATTAATGAAAATATGGATTATTTACACTGTAATGACTTGGACTGGGACACGAAGACAAAATGTAAATAATTTACTTAAACATTTTTGAACGTATATTTTTTAATTCAGTGATTGTCTGCGGATAATCACCGTTTGTTAACTCTCCGATTGCTTTATATAGTTTTAAAATTGATTGTTCAATATTTTTGTGGTTCATTGTAACCATATCGCACGCCATTTCTTCATTTGAAAGAGCAAGTCTTGTCATATCGCGAAAGCCGCTTGATGCAATTTCCAGAGCCAGCGGATTGTCTTTTGCGGCAAGCATTAAAGCCTGCGCAATTACCATGGGCATGTGCGAAATCATTGCCGCTGCTTCATCATGTTCTTCTGCTGTCATAAATACAGGCTTTGCTCCGACATAATTTATAATTTCTATTAATAAAGCCTGCCCTCCTGCCTTCTTGTCGTCTTGCCTTCCGATAATTACCCATTTTGCGCCTTTAAAAAGTCCTTCCAGAGAATTTTCAAAACCTTTATTCTCAGTTCCTGCCATAGGGTGAGAAGGTATAAAATTATAAGGTCTTTGTCTTAACGACACAAATTTTTTTAAACTGCAAACATCTGTTACAACAGTTTCAGAAGGCAAAATATTTTCAAGTTCATCAAGAATGGCGAGTGTTTTCTTCATAGGTGTACAGACAAAAACTAAATCTCTATCTTTCAAAACATCATATGATTTAAAAATCGTTTCACCATTTTGCGATTGTGATACCGCTATTACATCATAATCTTTTTTTAAATCTCTAAAAAGAGATCCGCCTATTAAACCTAAACCAATAATTCCTATTTTCATAAATTAATTATATCACGGAAGTTCAACAGTAACAGCACCTTGACGAAAAATTTTAAGCTCGCCTTTAAATACTCCGCAGACAGTTGATTCAAGACCCTTGCATATATGACCGTAATCAGGAATTATTATATCTGCAAGTCCCCGCATATTTTCCTGAGCCAGTTCATAAGTTTTTGCAGACGGCTGGTGGGAAAGGTTTGCACTTGTTGTTGCAAGAACATGACCTGGTGCAATTTCACAGATTTCCTTGAAAATCTCGTTGTCAGGCACCCTTATCCCGACTGTTTCCATATTTGATGTCATATAGTATGGTGTTTTGTCAGATTTTTCAACCACAAGGGTTAAGGCACCCGGAAAATATTTCTTTATCAAACGGCAGCCGATTTTAGGTATTGGTTTTACGTATTCAAGAAGATTGTATGTTTCGTTTGACATTAATATTAAAGGTTTTTGCGCCTCGCGTTTTTTTATTTCATAAATCTTTTTTACTGCTTTTTCAGATGACGGCAGACACCCCAAACCCCATACAGTATCGGTTACATAAGCTATTACTCCGTCATTTTCAAGTACTTCTTTAATTTTTTCAGTGTTTTGTATAAGCATGGTTTAATTATAATTCAAACATAATATCCTGTAATGTTTAGTCATCCTGAATTTATTTCAGGATCTCAATAGGATTCTGAAACAAGTTCAGAATGACATTTGTGACATAAACATTACAGGATATCATAATATAAATCCTTAAATTCAGGATTTTGTGCTTTTATAAGATTAAATTTCCATTCCCTGTGCCAGTTTTTAAGTTGTTTTTCTCTTTCTATTGCACTTTCTATATTTTCACCTGCTTCAAAATAGACAAGTTTATCGATGTTATATTTTTTTGTAAATCCGTCAACTACTTTGTTTTTGTGTTCCCAAATCCTTTTTTTTAAGTCTGAAGTAACTCCTATATAAAGTACATTGTTACTTTTGTTTGTTAATATGTATATGTATGCATATTTTTCATTCATAAACGTTAACTCTCATGTCATCCCGAATTTATTTCGGGATCTCAATCAGACCCTGAAACAAGTTCAGGGTGACGAATGTTTTATTTTATTAATCAATCTTGAGCTTAATTCTTCAGCGTATTCCATTTTAAACAGAAGATTCAGTCCTGTGTAAATTACAACACAAATTATGCCTACTGATGTTATTTTGGTTATTTCAAATAACATCTTAGGCAGTTCTATGAATTTGTCAAAGCACACAGCAGTGCCGAAACATACCGCAATTGTTATAATCCCTGCAATGCACATTTTTAAAAGGTTTGTAAACAGAGATTTGTAATCCATTCTTACCTTTTTATAAATCAAAGCTCCTAAAACACAGGCATTGAACAGAGTTACAAGTGATGTAGAAAGAGTAATTCCGCCTATTCCCATTCCCATATGTTTTATAAATATTACGTTAAGAAGATATTTTAAAACGATTGAAGAAAAAGCTACAACAAAAGGGGTTTTAGAATCATTAAAAGAGTAGTACACTCTTGTTATTGAATCTCTGAAAACATAAGGCAAAATTGAAACAGATAAAAACCATAGCGCTTCTGTTACCATAAATGTTGCATTTTCGTCAAATGCTCCGCGCTCAAAAACCAGTCTGACAGCATCTGTTCCGACAGTCAATATTCCTATAATAATCGGAATTGCTGCAAAAAACAGCACACCAACACCTTTATTGAAATATGTTTTAATCCCCTCTAAATCTTTTTCCGCGACAAGCCTTGAAAAAATCGGGAATAATGGAACGAGAAATGCTGTAACAAGAATCCCCACAGGAAATTGAAAAACTCTGTTTGCATAACCGATTGCAGTCCACGCACCTTCTGAAATTGATGATGTAAAAAACATGTCTACATAAATATGGATTTGTCCGACAGTTGAACTCAAAACAGCAGGGAATAAAAGTTCGGTTATTTCTTTGAAATTCGGATTATTTGTAAAATGAAAATCAGGCCTCCACTTAAACCCGAGTTTTCTCACATTCGGATACTGTATAACAAGCTGTAATATAGCACCTATTGTTGTTGCCCATGCAAGTGCGTATCCTTTGCTGTCATCAGGTACAGCCATAACTACACCTATAATTGCCGCACTCATTATAATAGGCGACAAATTCGGGAGCATAAACTGTTTATATATAATCAATATGCCGTAGTAAATTCCGACAATTCCACCGATAATCAAAAGCGGGGTCATAATTTTTAAATGTTCAGCCGCAAGACTAATCATATCAGCAGAGCCGTTTGAAATAATCAGTCCCATTATCTGGCGCGGAAATACAAACATTATGACAGATAGTATAAGGAAAAAGATTGTGGTAGCTGTCATAAACGTTGAATATAATTTATTAACATCTTCTGCAGGTTTTTCTCTTAAATTAGGAATAAGTTTTGAAAATACCGCAACAGTTGCGCTGTGAAAAGGCCCGCCGACACCCCCCAGTAAAATTAAAGAAAGAGACGGAATTTGATAAGCATAGTAATAAGCATCCGAAACTAAAGTTGCACCGTAATAGTTTGCGATAACAATATCTCTTATAAATCCTATAAGTTTGCTTATTATTGTAACTACAGCGATTATCCACGCAGCTTTTAAAACACTTGTTGTTTTTTCAATATTTTTATTACCAGCTGTATCCGTTGTCATTTTTTTCTACCAGTTCTACGTATAATCTTACACCCTTCCTTGCCGAACTTTCGAAAAATTCTGGAGATGTAAATGTAATTGTATTACGACCTTTTTTTATGTATTTAGAAATATCAATTTCCGAATACCTTTTAAAACCAAGCATTTCTTTGGGTAATTCATAATTTTGTTTGGTTCCGTTAATCTCTACTGTTAAATTATTTACCCCGTATTTGTTGTCAATGATGAGTTTTGCTTTTTTATCTTTTGCATAAAAATGTTGTGTTACGCTTTGCTGTTCGTTATCTGTTGAGACAATAACAGGTTTTGTAGAAAGAGTTATCCCTGTATAATAGTGCTGGAGAATTTTGTCATAAGGAATATGCATTTCAGAACCCATAAAGCCTGCGCCGTACTGGCTCATACCGACTCCGTGCCCGAAGCCGCCGCCGTAAGCATGGACTGATATTAAATTTCCGTATTCATCCTGAATATTATCAAATACGACATTTGCACTCGGCAAAGCTTTGCCATCTTTAGTTAAAAGACGTCTTACAACCAGTTCCTTAAAGATTTTGTATTTTTGTGAACGGGTTACAATTTCCATTTCGATAATTTTACCGGAATCTCCGCGTTTTACAACATTTAATTCTACAAGGTCATCAAGTTTGTCGCCTTTTTTGAACGCAGGATGCACAAATCCCGTTGCGGATTGTGAAACAAGTGTAGTTTCAAGCGCATTTTTAAGCTCATCGGCAGTCCATTCCCGCTCCCATCTGAAATAAGGCGAGCGGATATCATAGGAATCGGGTTTTGATTTGTAATAATTTTCAGCATCTTCTTCCTTATTCAACGGTTTCTGTCCTATTATATCTGGTCGCGCTTCTAAATACGGTTTGTCGGCAGATGGAAATTCTTTTGTCTTAGGATCTGAAAATGCGTTTGAAAAACTTTCCGTATATCCGCCAGCGGTTGATGAATACTGTGCAAGAATTAAATCCCAATCGTATATTGCAACAATTCCTTCTGTTTCTTCAACAGCCTGATTTGATAAATCTTTTTCAGTATTTGCACCGAAATAAACCTGACTTGCGACACTGTCTACAAGATCATAATTAGGGGATGATTTAACACGCGGAGAAAGAGCGTAATTTCTTGCCGCAACGGTTTGCGCTTTGAGTGCTTCCAGCCCGAAATGCACCGGCATTTCGTTCGGGACAACGCCTTTCAGATAATCCTCAACCTCTATCATATTAACAAGATTGAATGTTCCGTTGCTGTTGGGTGTAAGTTCAAATGCCCCGTGATAAAGAGCCTGTCGGCCTGCTCTTTTTAATCCTGACACACCAAGCAATCCTGTATTGCATGTAATTTGTACAGGGCCGTTAAATTCCTCGGCAAAAATATTTCCGGGTGAATATATACTGAATTTGCCGTTTCTGTAAGAAATACTGATTTCTTGATCCGGAGGGTAAACTCCGGCAGGTATTTTGTTATCGTAAATTTGAATACTTGAAGTTCCGAAAATTTTTATATCTTTGTATTGATATGTCCCGAAGTTTTGCGTGCCAATACCGACCCTGATAACTTCAGAAGAAGGTATATTTTGTATATTTGAAGCTTCTCTTGCCGCTTCAAGAGTTGATTTTGGAATCTGAACAACAGCCTGCACCTGACAGGACATACAAAGCATTATAAATCCCAAAATTGAAATTGAATATAATAATTTTTTCATACGATTATTATATGACAAACCTGTAAAAATGGTAAGATTTTTGTTTTGATGTTAAACAACATATTTAACTGAATGTAACAAGTTTATTCATTTAAAACTTTCAGAGTAAATTTTTTTGCTTTTCAGTTTTAATTAAGATAAAGGGAGCCATTGAAAGGCAAGAATTTCTATGTCAATTGAAAAAATATCATTAAGCGGTGTAGAACAAATACAAAAAACTGGTATAAGGACGATGGCAAGACTGTAGATAAAGTTATCGAATATGCTCCTGAGACAGGGGAATTAAGAGTGTATAAAGTATCAAAGATACAGCAAATTTGTTGTGCTCAACTTGGTTCAGCATCTTTTGAACATAGAATTAACCTCTGTGTTTTAAAATTTCACAGCAGTTAGATCCTGTAACGACTTCAAGTGTACAATTTAGATGTTGTCTAGTGTAAACTGTGATATTATTCCAACGTAAAACTCAATATGACAACTAAAACTTTACAAAAAAAAGCCATTCTTTTTAAGAACGGCTACCAGACTTGGGGAGGAGGTATGAAAAACTAATGTTTTTCATATCTAATATTTTTTTATACGTGTAATACAAATAAAAACTTTTATTTTTTAGTAAAATATCCTACATATGATGTAATTTACATTTATTCACAAAATTTTAAAGTTTTTTATTTGAAATACCGATATAATAATATGTGTAATTTAAAAGAAAGGACAGATATATGGAAATTTCAGCGGTATCATCAAAAGCTTATACATCAGCAGCAGTCTCTGTCGATGATGAAGAAAAAGTTCGGGAAATACGTGAACAAAATGCAGATGAAAAAACTAAAGAATATGGAGTTGCAACAAAAGAAAACAAAGAAAAAGATGCGGCTGAATTTAATACTTCAGAGTTTAATGAAGCCGACATCGAAGATAAAGTGTCAAATTATTTGAAAAATATTATGTTTACAACAAATTTAACAGATGAATCAAAAACAGCATTACAAAATTACTTGAATACATTTGATGTTGCTCAATTTATTAAAAATTACGGACCGTTTACTTCAACTGCAGAAATTTCTGCTGCGTTGTATCAGGCAACCAGAAACATGATTAAGCAGCAAGAATAAAAATATTTTTAATTGCTTCCCGATACCAATTAACGTAAGGGAAGCAATTTTTTTAAGAAAAATTTAAATTAAAGAAATCAGCTTCTTCTTCATTTGTATAATTTTTCACTAATGTAACACCGTCTTGATCATAAAAAAACATTTCTGAAAATTGTTCATTTTTGTATTTTTTAATGGATTTAACAGTCCCGTTATTCCTAAATTCAACGTCTATTATTCGCTTACCGCTGCTGTCAAATTCTGAATAGAAGTTCAAATGTTTTCCGTCATATGACGCAAATTGACGTTTAATTAAACCATTTTCTATTTGTGTAACAACATTATCCTCTATTTTTCCTTCAATATTTTGAAAATCAAAATATTTTTTATCCAGTACAAAAGGCTTTTTAGAATCAGGAATGTTATCAGTATCTACATTCTTATTTTTATGCTTGTTTTTTCTTTTTATCCTTGTTTTTGGTTTTTCAGGTTCAAGATTATCTGAAGAATTTTCAATGATAGCTTCTTGTGTTTTTTGACTATCATTTTCCAACTTGCAGTCAGGAGTCTTATTGGCATTTGTGTTTGGTGTGTCTTTTGGTTTTCCATGCTCTGTAACAGAAGAAATATAATCAGATGTTCTTTTGAAGTTTTTCGAGCCGCCTCTGCGTCCGATATAATACAAACCGCCAATCACGATTGCAGCCGCCGCTGTTGCCGCAATTGTATATTTAATAAATTTTTCCCGTTTTTCTTTTTTATTGTCTATATTGTCGCGTTTTGGGGATCCTCCAGAATTGGATGAAAAATTAATGTAAGGTTTAATATTTAAAATTTTCATATTATAATTAAGTTCCAAAAAAATTTTTTTTGCGCTATTAGCAAAAATAATTTTTTAGAATTTTTATAGACATCAGGAGGAAAAAATGAAAATATACAGTGTTACCCCTTACAATCTACAATTTAGAAATATCAATACACAAACAAAAAAACAAAATTATATTCCGGTTTATTCAAATGCATATGGTAAACTTCCGACAACTGAACAGTATCTGGCATTTACAGGAGGTTACAGCCTTGATTTAGGACGAACCATAAAGGAACTTGATAAACTGGCAGAGAAAAATTCATCAGTTTACCCGCCTAACATAAGAGAATGGGCAGGGATGATTCTTGAAGAAGGAAATAAGGCAAAAGATACCCTTATTTCTATCCATAAAAAATATTTTGCCGGATTAAACGAGTGTTGCAGTCTTAATGAGGCTAAATCAAGATTTACAGAGTTCAAAGATGTAATTCCGGCCGGGAATGTCAATGCGATGGCTGGTTCTTTTATTGACAGATTTAATAAAGGTGAATTGGAATTTTTTGATAACGAAGAAGATTTGTCATTACAATTGCTGAAATTATACTGGGGAGAAGGTTTTTCTCTAAACGATTTGAAAAAATATACAGGCAATCTTGATTTATATTACACAATGAAAAAATTGAATATTCCGCTTGCTGACAAAAATTACGGACATATTCTCAAATTTTCGGATCCAGAATATAATGAGCGACTGACCCGTGAAATGACTGAAAAACGTCTAGCGGCACTGGATAGAAAAGCGCAAGAAAAAGATGGTGAACCTGTTTATATCAAACGCGGACCACTCTCTGCGGAACATAAACAAAAAATTTCTGAAGGCTTAAAAAGATACTATCAGGAAAATCCTGAAAGAATATACGATATGTCTGAAAGACAGAAAGAATTTTATCGCCAAAATCCCGAAAGAGCAGAAGAATTAACACGTGTATTAAAAAAAGCCTGGAATATTGCTGGCGCAGACAGAATTAAAAATGCGCTGAGCAGTTTTATGAAATCTAAAGGTATAAAGTCGTTTAACCCTGAAAGCAATCCCGCAGATATGTCGAAAGAACAATCAAAACTTATGAAACAGTTTTGGACAAATAATGAATGGGCAAAAAAATCTTTTTCTAGAAATATGCAATACGCATGGAAAAAAATTAAAGAAGAAAATGAAACTTTTTTTATAGTAAGAAGTGTTCCGGTAAAGTTGAAAGAATATTTAGAAAAAACCCTTGGCATTAAACCTGGAACGTTAGACTTAGACACAAAGTATAACCCATACCTGCATACAAGTTCAATTGATGAAAATTCCGAAGAAATTATCAAAAAAAGCCTTAAAAATATAAATGGTATAGAAAATGTAATGGCTGACACATATCAGATAGCTGTTCTTAACGTTGTTACTGCTTTGAAAGATATCAGACAATCACGAAAAAACAAACCGTTTAATGAATTACTTGATCTTGCAGTCTATATTGCTAAAAGTAATATACGCGAAGATGGCAAGAGTTATAAAATTCAGTACACAGAAGATGCACAACAAGATTTTCTACAGCTTGCGCTGTATGCCGCTCAAAGTAAATGTGAAGAGCTTGTCAATATAGTGAATAAGGCGCTTGAAGATGCTTTTGATTTTTCACTGATTGTGCATAAAGATGTTATATTAAAATAATATAAATATATTGTTACAGTCGTTCATTTGTACTATAATTTATTTAATAAAACAGATATAGGAACATGAGTAAACCTCCGTAAGCAACTGACAAAACTCAAAAATCTAATAAAACTCGACAAAGAGGGTAAAAAAAAACGGAGGCGAAGCCTCTGACAAAAGAATAATAAATCACATAGAAATCGACAAAGAGGGTAAAAAAATGATAGATAAAACCGCAATTATTCATCCGTCAGCTAAAATCGCTGATGATGCAATTATAGGACCTTATGTTGTTATAGGGGAGAATGTTACAATCGGGCACAGAACAAGAGTAATCTCAAATGCCCATATTGAATTTGCCGAAATCGGTGATGATTGTACGATTTCTCCATTTGCAACAATAGGCTCCGAGCCTCAGGATTTAGGCTACAAAGGAGAACCTACAAAAGTTGTTATAGGCGACGGTACAATTATCAAAGAAAACGTAACCGTTCACAGAGGCGCTGCCTGCGGAGATTTTACAACAAGAATAGGTAAAAAATGTCTTTTAATGGTAGGCTCTCATGTTGCTCATAACTGTGTTCTTGCTGATGAAGTAATTTTAGCAAATCTTGTAACTTTAGGCGGACATGTTCACGTTGGTTTCGGCGCGTTTGTCGGCGGAATGAGCGTATTCCACCAGAACATAAGAATAGGTGATATGGCGATAATAAGCGGTTTTTCAGCATCGCGCCAAGATATCCTGCCATACTCAAAAGGCGAAGGCAGACCTCCTGTTCCGCGCGGTTTGAATGTAATTGCAATGAAACGTAGAGGAGTTTCTCAGGAAATCAGAACAGCCACAAATGAAGCTTTCAAACTGTTGATTTCCGAAGAATATAACACAACTCAGGCAATTGAAAAGATTAAAGCGGAAATTCCGATGAATGAATATATCGAAAAAATGATTGAATTTATTCAGACATCAAAACGCGGCGTGCTTTTAAAAACCCACAAGTCAGGCCATGAATCATTACAAGATGAATAAAATTCGTCATTGCGAGGCTCGCTAGAGCCGGGGCAATCCAGCTAATTGAATTCAGAAGCTGGATTCTTTCGGGCTGATGCCCTCAGAATGACAGCATAATTAAAGGAAACTTACAAATGCAAAAAACAATCTGGGAAAAATACGCAGAAGTTCTTGTCGATTATTCGACAAACGTTCAAAAAGGCGATCTTGTACAAATCAGGGCAGCAAGTATTTATGCAAAAGAGCTTGTTAAAGCCATTTATAAAAGAGTTATTCAAAAAGGAGCACATCCGATTTTAAGAACATCTTTTGAAGATATGTCTGATATTTTTATCAAATACGCATCAGATGAGCAGTTGGACTATATTGATCCTATTGTAAAACTTGAATATGAGACCGTTAATAAATTTATTTCAATCGGCGCACCTATGAACACTAAAAATATGGCGCGTGTCGATATGAAAAAGCTTGCACGACGTTCAAAAGCTTCTCAAGGTTTATCTAAACTTCTTATGGACAGATCCGCAAAAGGCGAAGCTTCATGGGTTGTTGCAGATGTTCCGACCCATGCGCTTGCGCAGGAAGCTAAAATGTCTTTTGATGAATATTCTGAATTTTTGTTTAATTCCTGCTATTTAAATTTAGACGACCCTGTTGCCAAATTAAAAGAACTTGATGAAAAGCAGACCAAATGGGCAAATTACTTAAACGGTGTAAAAAAAATACACATTACAGGCGAAAAAACCGATATAACCTTTGGTGTTGAAGGCCGAAAATGGATTAGCTGTTCAGGAATTAACAACTATCCTGACGGTGAAGTTTTTACCTCTCCTGTTGAAGATGATATTAACGGCGAAATCTACTTTGATTTCCCTCAAAACTACCGCGGCAATTCTGCAACCGGGATTCATCTTTGGATTGAAAACGGGCAGATAGTAAAATTTGATGCTGAAACAGGTCGTGATTTTCTTGAAGCAATGCTTAATACTGACGAAGGTTCAAAAGGCATAGGAGAAATTGCTATCGGAACAAATGATGAAATTCAGGAAGTTACCGGAAATATTCTCTTTGATGAAAAAATCGGCGGAGCAATCCACATGGCAGTCGGGGCTTCTTACCCGGAAACAGGCGGGAAAAATGTCTCAGGCGTTCACTGGGATATGATTAAAAATATGAAACCATCCGCTGATAACGCCGGCGGAAAAATTTACGCCGATGAAAAACTGATTTATAAAAACGGAAAATTTCTGATATGATAGTAAGAAATTTTACAGACATCGATATTGAATCAGCTTCAAAAATTACCAATCTTGTATGGGGAGATTTGTATGCAAATGAGAGTAAAGAGCTTCAAAAAGTTATTTATGATTTTACTCTTAAATACTATTATTTGAATAATAGATTTTCTTTTGCATTAGATGATGAAGGATTAAAAGGGCTTATTTTTGCCTCATTGAAAACCGATAAAAATAACAGCATTGAAAATTTCAAAACTGAAATACAAACCCTGTCGGATAATGATAAAATCACCACTCTTAATCTTCTGGATTACGTTGAAAATACAGGTAAAGAAGTTAAATCAATAATGACAGAAAATGATTTGATGATGGGGCTTTTCATCAGCACGCAAAAAGGCGGCGGTAAAATGCTTCTGTCAAAACTTGTTGAAACAGCAGAAGAAAACGGCATAAAAAATATTTATCTCTGGACTGATACAACCTGTGATTTTGATTACTATCAAAAAAATAAATTTACGTGCGTTAAAGAAATTGAAAGTTATGTAAATAGCAAAAAAATAAATACGCTAATTTTCAAAAAAGGAATGCAGAAGGAGTAATTATGATAAAAATTTTACCTGATATGTCATCACCTGTTGCAAAAAGGATTACTAAATTAAAATCAGATATGGTATTTTCAGCCATCAGCGGAGATTATAAAGTTTTTAAACAATCAATAAAAGAGCATGCAAAATTAGCTGTGGATAATTTTGAACTGTCAAAAAATATATCAGGCCCGTCAGTAAAGGTTCCTTTATTTTCTAAAGCAGGATTGAGAATGGCAAAAGTCTGGTTTTTAAATTTATTAAGAATAAAAACACCTGAAGAAAAACTCCTCAAAAAAATGGCAAAACAGGAAAAATTAAAACAGGAAGTTCAAAAATATTTATGCTAAATTAATTATAAGACCGGTAATACATATAAATTGTTTTCTACAAATGCGAACTGTACCGCAAACTAATTGCTTCATCCATTTTGCTAAAAATACCTTCTACAACCGTTGTTCATAAAATATTTTCAATGTTATGCGGCAAAAAGAAATATCTATATTTAAAACCTTATAATTGTAAATAAACAGTTAGTTTGATTTTTTTAGGCAATTTGAAATGTGAGCCTTTCTAATATTTTCCTGTCATGTTTCATCAAGCTTATTTGTATTTTACAGTATTTATGTCATATATTATCGTATTGTATAAGGCTTTTAAACAACTCCGATTAGCATTAATAGCTGTCTTACTACTTAATATTTTTATTTTTACTGAACACTTTGTTCAAATGTCATATTAAAAATAAGTGATTTTCTTTCTGAATTTGAATAATCCAAATCTTTCCAAATCTCATGTTTAAAGAATGGCAATTTGTTGCAAAAATCGTTAAGTTTTTTCAAGTCAAGATATTTTTCAAACTTTGCTTCGTTTGAAGGAACTATATAGAAATAAACAAGTGATTTAAAATAAAAAATTGCAAAAATTAAGGGCAATTCAGTTTTATCTGATTGTCCAACAAGTTCAAAGTGTTTAATAAAAGTATGCAAGCGAGTAACTAATGCAGAGTAATTATTGACAAAATTCCTTAATTTTTGCTGTATTTCTTTGGTATATTGGGTATAAGAATTCAGTTGCAACCTTGGATAATTTTCTTTGTTAAAAACCGAATTAGCAGCAAAAATCTTGTAAAACTCGAAAAAAGAATTTACTGAGTTCAGGACTATCGAATGTTATGGTTTTATCAAATACTGGAATACTATTTCCAAAAAATTCAAACGAATTTTTCAAAGTGATAAATTTTAAGCCTAAATTAATAGAGTTATTCATAGTTGTATCTCCTGTTTTTTGAACTGCATATCATAAAGGGTTTTGTATTTTCCGTTAGTGATTGACATAAGCTCATTATGATTTCCGAGTTCTACAAG
>CALVCJ010000003.1 GCA_944326015.1 Candidatus Gastranaerophilales bacterium | reverse complement strand
AAGTTTTTTTTCTATTCTTAAAAGCTGGTTATATTTAGCCATTCTGTCAGAGCGGGAAGCCGAGCCGGTTTTGATCTGCCGCAAAATATATTGGTCTACAGGCATTCAACGGGCAAAAATAAAAAATATAACCAAAAAGTCAGGATGGTAAGATGGCAGATGAATTACCCTCTTACCTATCTTACACAAACTTTCTGACGGGACGCCTCGCTTGCCCACCCTGAGAACTGATCTGAAGACTTCCTGATCTCCATCTGCGAAATCTAAATATCTCTTATTATCTTAAAAGTAAACTTTTTGTATTATTTTGTTTTATTTAAAACTTTAACAAATATAATTGTCTTATAAAAATATGTATTAAACGGGAGTATAAAATTATGAAATTTGTTGTAAAAAAAGAGGATTTGTATAACGGTATAAAAATAGTTGAAAGAGCTACATCAATGAAAGCCTTACAGCCGGTTCTTCTGAATATTTTGATTGAAACTATTGATAAAGGCACAATAAAACTTGTTGCAACAGATCTTGATCTGACTGTAATCGCTGAAGTTGATGCGCAGGTCGAAACAGAAGGTAAAATTACACTGCCTTCAAAAACCCTTAACGAAATAGTTTCCAAACTTGGCGATAAACTCATCACTTTTGAAATGAATCAAGGTGAAACCTCCGTTAATATAACCTGTGAAAATTCTAAATTCGATATAATTGGAATTTCAGCCTCCGAATTTCCTCCTGAATTCTCTTCAATTGATCTTACCAATCAGGAAGGCTTTGAAATCGCAGTAAGACCATTTGTAAAATCCGTTAGACAGGCAGGTTTTGCTGCAGCAAGCTATGAAACAAGCAACCTGCTCTCAGGTATTGTATGCAATATATCTGAAAATATAATGGAAATTGCCTCCACTGACGGAAACCGCCTAGCACGTGTCCGAGAAACAATTGATAACAAAGACAATCACTCAACACAGCTTATAATTCCATCTAAAACACTTAATGAATTTATCAAAATGAGCAGCTTCATAAACGAAGATTTTGTAAAAATTTATACCGAAAGAACAAGATTAATTATAAAATCAGAAAAAACAACTACAATTTCAAGGCTTTTGGAAGGTCAATTCCCTAAATATAACCAGCTTATTCCAAAAGAAAGTCCTAAAGAGGCACTGGTAAACGTTTCTCAGATGACATCCGCTCTTGAACGTGTGTCAATTATGGTTAATGAAAAAACAAGTATTGTAAAACTTGAATTCAGTCATAATACTTTAAAATTAACTGCCGATACACCTGATTCCGGTAAATCGGAAGAAAGTTTTGATATTGATTACACAGGTGAAGATTTAACAATTGCTTTTAACTATAAATTTGTACTGGAAGCTTTGAAAAATATAGATTCCGATATTGTAAAAATTGGCTTAAATACACCGCTTTCCGCAACAATGTTCAGACCGGTGAGCGAAGAAGATTTCGTTTGTCTAATTATGCCTGTACAGATAAAATAATTCTATGATATAATAACTTTATGAGAAAACCGATTGTAGCAATAGTTGGACGTCCAAATGTCGGGAAATCGACTTTTGTAAACCGGCTGACAGGATCCAGAAATTCAATAGTCGAGGATTTGCCCGGAGTTACGCGGGACAGAATTTATTTTGATGTTGAATGGCAGAATAAAGTTTTTACAGTAATTGATACAGGCGGCATTATTCCCGGAGATGAAGATGAGATTATGCTGTCAATATTTGATCAGGCAAAAATTGCCTGTCAAGAAGCTGATAAAATAATCTTTATAGTCGACGGTAAAGAAGGGATCAATCCTATAGATTTTGATATTGCAAATATTCTCAGACAATCGGGAAAACCTGTATTTTTAGCGGTAAACAAATCCGATAATCCCGAATCTTTGTTAATGGTTAATGACTTTTACTCCCTTGCAATAGGTGAACCAATTGGAATTTCTGCTCTTCACGGCTCAGGCGGAGTGGGTGATCTGCTTGATCTTGTGACAGAAGACTTTTCGCAAGATAATGAACAAAAAAAGGATGAATTAATAAAAATTGCAATTGTCGGAAGACCTAATGCCGGAAAATCATCCATAGTGAATGCACTGTTAAATGAAAACAGGGTAATTGTTTCTGATATTTCTGGTACAACACGCGACAGCATAGACAGTTTTGTTACTTATAAAGAACGTGAATTCGTTATCGTTGATACAGCAGGAATAAGAAAAAAATCCAAAGTTGAATGGGGAGTTGAAAAATTTGCCGTTGATAGAGCTATTCATTCCATAAGAGATTGTGATGTTGCACTCCTTGTGATTGACGCTAAAGAAGGAATTTCCGATCAGGATAAAAAAATTGCATCGATTATAACAGAAGCCGGAAAGGGTTTGATTATTGCGATAAACAAATGGGATTTGATAGAAGATAAAAAGGCTAACACTATTAATCAGTATAATAAAAAACTATCAAATGACATTCCTTTTTTGGAATATGCACCGAAAATTTATATCTCTGCTGTAACAAAACAGAGACTTAATCTAATATTTACAGAAGCTGAAAAAGTTTACGCGGAATGTACAAAACGAATTTCAACCGGCCTTTTAAATAAGGTTATAAAAGAAGCCTATATGCTTAATCCACCGGCATCTTCCAGAGGGAAACGGCTTAAAATTATGTATGTAACCCAAACCGGAATTCAGCCGCCACATATTGTAATTTTTGCAAATAATGCAGATTTGCTGAAAGATCATTACAAACGATATGTAGAAAATAAACTCCGTGAAGCTTTCGGTTTTTTCGGAACACCTGTAAAGCTTTCTGTAAGAGAGCGTTCGGACAAAAATAAAAAATAACAAAAAAAATTTTAATATGAAAAAGAGGTTTTTAAAAACCTCTTTTTAGAAACTTATAAAGTTAATATCCTCAAATTTTTCAATCTTTGTTTCATCAATTTTTAATTGGTATTTTTCTAAAAGTTCATCTGTCAGAATAATAGGTTCATAATCAAATTGAATTAATAAATTTTGCTCTTCATTCATAATAAACTGCTCCTTATTTTTTATCCCAAAGCGGCGATTACATTATCTGCCATTTCGTCAAACATTTTTTGAAGCGGTAAAGTGATATCCGCCAAAGCCTGCATTTGAATATTAAAAATTTCTGTATCCAAATTTTTCGGTGGTTTAACAGCTACGGTTTCAAGTTTACCATTTTCAAGCTCATAAAGCAAATCACGTGAAAAATCGACAGTGTTTCTCAGTGAAGCTAAAATAGCACTGTCAATTTTAAATAAATCAGCCGAAGTTAATTCGGCACTAAGCATCTTCTCCATTGCATCAATATCATTAATCTCTTTAATAATATTGTTCGCAACTGTGTTACAGTCATTGACCAAAACACTTTCAGTTTCTAAATTCATTAAAAAATTACCTCCAATAAATTATTGCTCTGTCTGTAAATATAATTTCGGTAAATTAAAAAAAAACTTTAATAAACAGCTATGATTTGTAACATAATGTTTACAAATCAATAAAATTTAATTTAACTCTATTTTCGAAAAAGAAAGTCTCGTCGTTTGACAAGACTTATAAATATACATTTACCCCACAATCTTTATAGCACAAAATAAAAAATTTGTCAACAGGTTATATAAGGAATTTATATTGCAGTTTACATCAATTATTAGTAAAAGTCATGCTGAAATTGTTTCAGCATTTTAAGAGATCCCGAAACAAGTTCGGGATGACGGAATCTGTAGGTTGGGATAAGCAGGGTCCTCACATAATAAGGCTGACGGAAGTCAAGAAGTGTAGATGTCAAGCCTATTACAGAAGATAGGAGGATAAGGAGGATTAGCGGTAATATTGTTCAGTATATTATTTTGAAAGTCTGATTCACCTCTGTGTTTCAGCATCTAATAGCAGTTAGACCTTGTACGTATTATTTTTTTTTTGTATGATATCTGCATGATGAAAAAAATAATTATTATTTTGCTGTTTTTGAGTATTATTTTTTGCGGATGCGGACGCAAAAATGAGCCAAATGATGATCTATCAGCTATTTATGAACGCGATAAGCTAATTATCGGCGTTCGTGAAGATGCAGCACCTTTCGGATTCAGAGATAAAAACGGAAATTTTGCAGGATACGATATTGACCTCGCAAAAATTATTTCAAAGAATATTCTCGGGGATGAAAACAAAGTAGAATTTGTACCTGTAACGGCTTCAAACCGTATTATGAAATTGAGTTCAGGGGAAGTTGATTTTTTAATTGCAACAATGTCTGTTACCAATCAAAGGCAACATATTTTAGATTTTTCTGCTCCTTATTATATGGCAGGGCAGGCAATTCTTGTCAATAGCTCCAGCACAGCAAACTCTATAAGTGATTTTGAGGGTAAAAAGTTAATAATAGTATTTGGCTCAACAAGTGAAAAAAATCTCAAAAGAAATGTCCCAGGTATTACTGTTGTAGGCTATAAAACATATATTGATGCTTACAATGCACTCAAAGCAAATAAAGCAGACGGAATTGTTGCAGATGATACTATTCTACTTGGATTTGCAGTAAACGATAAATCTGTGAAACTTCTGCCAAAACGCTATTCAAAAGAACCTTATGCCATTGCATTCAGAAAGGAAGAGGAGTCGCAGAGAATTTTGAATAAAGTTAATTTTATTGTACAAAATCTTCAAAGTACAGGCAGACTGAACAGACTTCAGGAAAAATGGCAGATTAAATAATATTTTATACTTCTTTAAAAGTCCTAAAATGCGTTTTACAAACTTCTTTTAATCTGTCTTTTCCGTATTTTGCTATAAATTCTCCTGCTGCTATTTTTACAAGTCCTGAACATCCTTTAGGGAATTTTATTCCGTAAGAATTTTCCATAACCTGCATTCTTTGTACAAATGTAGCCCGTGCAAGAACCGAAGCTGCCGCAACAGCTATATCGCTTTCTGCTTTACACATTTGTTCAAGTCTTATGCCTCTGCCGTTTTTCATCAAAGCAGATTTAATAAGATGTTCATCTCCGAATTTGTCTGATAATGCGTATTCACATGTTGAGCTGTCTAAAATATTTTCAATAGCTCTTGCATGTCCCCAGGCAAGAAGTTTGTTAAGATTTTTTATATTTGCATATAATTCGTTATATTTTGAGTTTGAAATCGGAATAATTGCATGTGGTGCTAATTTTTTTATTTCAATAGACAGGGCAAGCATTTTTTTATCCGTAAGTTTTTTACTGTCTTTAATTCCCAAATCGTGAAATATTTTTGCATTCTTTTCATCCACAAGAACTCCTGCAATCACAAGAGGTCCAAAAAAATCACCTTTTCCGGATTCATCGGTTCCGATATGTGGTATAAAAATTTCAGACATAACCTTCCTTCTTATTTAGTGCAACGTTTCAGGAACAGCCATTGGTATTGGAACCGGTGCTGAAGTTTGTTTTTCTTGAAGCTGCTTGCTTTCAGCTTCAGGGACAGGTGCCGGTAATGTTTTAGGTTGAACAACCTGTTTAACAGATTCCGGCAAAGGCATAGGCAGTTTTTCCTGAGCTTCTTGCTCTATTTTCTGTTCTTCTTGTTTTTTTTCTTCTTCACCAATGATTTTGACGTTGCTGCCTGCTGCAAAAGGCATTAATTCAATTTGCGGATAATTAAATTCCGTTTTTCCGAATGGTTCTGTCGTAACTTTCATGACATCTTTCCATATTAAGGCCGGAACTGTACCTCCCTGAATTGATTTATTCATGACAGTATTGTCGTCATTGCCTACCCACACACCGGCTGCAACATCAGGTGTGTAACCCATAAAATATGCATCTTTATTGTCATCTGTTGTTCCCGTTTTACCTGCTGCAGGTTTGCCGATATTTGCCGCCCTTCCTGTCCCGTGTGTAATTACAGTTTTCATCATTGCAGTCATTTCAGCTGCAGTATTCAAGCTAAGCTGGCGTGTGATCTTGGTTTTCTGAGCTTTATATACAACTTTTCCGCGTGAAGTTTCAACACGTTCCACTGAATACGGTTGAACAACGTAACCTCCGTTTGCAAATGCTCCGTATGCACGCGTAAATTCAAATAATTTAACACCATTTGAGCCGAGTGCTATTGTGTAATCGTATTCAAGCGGAGTTTCTATCCCAAGAATTCTGGCAGTTTGTATAACTGAACGTATTCCGACATCTTTTATCAGTCTAGCCGCGCAAACGTTTGAAGATACCATTAATGCCGTATATACAGGAATTTTACCTCTGTATTTGTTTCCGTAATTTCTGGGAGACCACTGACCTATGGTTATCGGGCGGTCTTCTATCATATCGTTTGGTGAAATTCCTTTTTCCATAGCTGCTGCATACACAATTGGCTTAAATGACGAACCTGGAGGTCTTACTGCCTGTGTAACTCTGTCATACTGGCTCTTTACATAGTCTTTTCCGCCCGAATAAACAAGTATTTTCCCGTTTATAGGACTATAAGCAAAAACGGCGGCCTGATTTTTGTCCCCTCTTAATCCCCAGTTTTTCAAATTCTTTGAAATCGCTGCGTCAGCAGCTTTTTGTGCTTTATAATCAAGAGTTGTTACAACTTTATATCCGCCCTGCGAAATCTCTGTTTCATCAAATCCGAGTTTTTCAAGTTCTCCGAGTACGTAATCACAAAAATACGGTGCTTTGTTTGTTGTATAGAATTGAGGTTTTTTTGCAAGATGTACTTTTTCTTCTCTTGCTTTTTCATATTCATCTTTTGTTATATATCTCATTTTATACATTCTTGTCAGAACCTGATTGCGCCGCTGTATGGCTAAATCCATATTGTTAAAAGGATTGTAAACCGAAGGCGCTTGCGGCAAACCAGCAATAAGAGCAAGTTCTGCAAGGTTACAATTTTTCAGATGTTTATCAAAGTAAATCTGTGCAGCTCCTTCAACTCCGTATGCTCCGGCGCCGAGATAGACATTGTTCATATACATTTCAAGAATCTGGTCTTTTGAAATAGTTTTCTCTATTCTTGCTGCAATAAATAACTCTTTTAATTTCCTGTCAAATGTTCTTTCGTTATTCAAAAACAAAACCCTTGCAAGCTGCTGTGTGAGGGTACTTGCACCCTGAACAACATGACCTGCCAGAATATTTTGAATTACTGAACGGGCAAGTCCTGTAAGATCATATCCGTGATGACGGTAAAAATTTTTGTCTTCTGTAGCAATTAAGGCTTTTTTCAGGTTATCAGGAATGTCTTTTAACTCAATTTTTTCGTAGGTATAGGCAGTAAATGTCTTTATAATTTCTCCGTCTGCAGAATATATTTTTGTAACAATATTGGGCTTAAATTCTTCTAGATTATTAATAGGCGGCAGTGATGAAAGATATAATTCAAGAGAAACTACACCTGCAAGAACACAGGCACTGAACAAAATAAACAAAAATTTTAAAGCAGCAAAAAAACCGCCGCCTTTTTTATTTTTTCGTGATATATTGGCTTTGGCCATTTCTTTGGCTGTATAACTTCTATTCACATAATATTTTTTTGACATTAAGGCTCCCTCATCAACTATAAAATTTTAATATAAAATAAATTTTTTGGCAAATATGATATACTGTTTTTGTGAATATATTTGATTTTATATTTGTAATAATAAACGAAATCCGCTCTTATTTTGTACCGGAGAGGGTCAAATATGAGATTACAGGAGAGTGCAAAAAGTGCGGAAAATGCTGTAATTATATGTACAGTTACGATACATACACTGAAAAAGAATTTAAAATAATGCAGTTTATATTTCCGGCGTACAGAAGGTTTTATATAAAAGGGAGAGATTATAAGGGCAACCTGATTTTTGCCTGCAAACTTGTAACAAAAGAAGGTTTATGTTCTGATTACAAACATCGTCTGCGGATGTGCAGAAATTATCCTAAAAGACAAATATCTTATCATGCAAAGCTCCACGATGGCTGCGGATATAAGGTAAATGTCAAAACTTTTGAAGATTATTTGAAATAACGGATTTACTTAATTAAAAATTATTATATAATAGTTCTATGACAGAACAGATTGCCAGATTAATAAAAAAAGGTGAAAATCAAAAAGTTGAGTTTAAAGAAGCTAAATTTGATTTTCCTAAAAGCACTTACGAGACTATATGCGCTTTTTTGAACACTGACGGCGGAACAGTGTTTTTAGGTGTAAAAGATGATGGCACTATAACCGGTATTGATAAAAATAAAATAAATAAAATGAAAACTGATTTTATAAATATTATGAACAGTGGTGCTAAAATTAGTCCTGCAATCCATTTAGATATTAAAGATATTGAAATTAATAATAAAACAATACTTTTCATTAATGTTTTTCAGAGTTCTCAGGTTCACCGTTGTAACGGCAAAACTTTTATAAGGCAGAATGAATCCGATATTGATATTTCAAACAATAACAGAGCAATTTCACAATTGTTTTCAACAAAGGACTCATCTTATTCTGAAAATAAAATTTTTCCTGCTGTGCGTTATGACCAATTAAGGGAAGATTTGATTGAGAGAGGAAGAAATTTAGCTGTTATTCAAAATGCAAACCATCCTTGGAAAGAAATGGATAACCTGACAATATTAAAAAGATCTTCACTTTACATGGAAAATCCAATGACTGGTGAAAAAGGGTTTACCCTTGCATCAATACTGCTTTTTGGGACAGATGAATTAATTGCTGCTGCCGTTCCGGCTTTCCGTATTGATGTCATAAAAAGAGTTTACGATAAAAAAAGATACGATGACAGGCTGGATTTGCGGACAAACTTAATTGAATCCTATGATAAGATTTTGGAATTTGTTGCTAAGCACCTTCCTGATCCGTTTTATGAAGAATTCGGACACAGGATAAGTTTGCGCGAAACTATATTTAGAGAACTTGTCGCAAATATTATTGTCCATAAGGAATATGCTAATGCAGAACCGACGAAACTTGTTATTGAGGCAGATAAAATTTATACAGAAAACAGCAATAAACCTTATATAAACGGGATTATAAACCTAGATAATCTTGTAACACATCCTAAAAATCCAAACATTACCAGATTTTTCAAGGAAATAGGAAGGGTTGAGGAACTGGGTTCCGGAATTGAAAAAATTATACAATACTGTAAATCTTATACTCATACCCAACCAATAATTAAAGATGAAAATATTTTTAGTTTCTATTTAGAGCATAATCTTTTCCCGTTATCTAACCCGAAAGAAACTACTGACCAAGTAAGTGACCAAGTAAGTGACCAAGTAAGTGACCAAGTAAGTGACCAAGTATTTTTGGAAAAAACAATACTTGAATTTTGTTCAGAGGCAAAATCATTATCTGAAATACTAAAACGTACAGGATATCTAAACAAAAATTATTTTAGAAAAAAATTTTTATGGCCTTTAATTGCACAAGGACGGATAGCTATGACAAATCCTGATAGTCCTAACAGCCCTACACAAAAGTATGTTACCCGTATTAATCCATAAATAACATGTTAGCAGGCTAAAAAACGTCTGTTTTAATCGGATTTTTAAACTTGGTAATATTGCCCTGAAAAAGAAGTTTAACAGTTCCGACAGAGCCGTTTCTGTGTTTTGCAATAATAATTTCGGATTCTCCTTTGGATTGGGCTTTTGCAGCAGCATCGTCTTCACCGTCTTCGGCTTTCCTGTAATATTCGTCACGATAAATAAACATTACAATATCAGCATCTTGCTCTATTGAACCGGATTCTCGCAAATCCGAAAGCATTGGACGCTTATCCGTTCGTGATTCCACTGCACGCGACAATTGAGAAAGAGCAAGCACTGGAACATCAAGTTCTTTTGCAAGAATTTTTAATCCTCTTGAAATTGCCGAAATTTGCTGCATTCTGTCTTCTCTTCCCGCGCTTTCCATAAGTTGAAGGTAATCTATAAGTACAAGACCAAGATTTTTCTCCTCCATTTTTAATCTCCTGCATTTTGCGCGGATATCTGTAATCGTACAGCCGGATGTGTCATCAATATATATAGGTGCCTGCGCAAATGCATTCATTGCAGTTGCAAGCTTTTCCCAGTCTCTGCTTTGCATGTTACCTGTTTTAACTCTCTGGGAATCAATTTCTGCCTCAGAGCATAACATACGCTGCATCAATTGATCCTTTGACATTTCAAGAGAAAATATTGCTACAGGAACTTTGGCTTTCAAAGCAACATTTTGCGCAATGTTCAGGGCAAGTGCGGTTTTTCCCATGGCCGGACGGGCAGCAAGTATTATCAAATCCGACTTTTGGAGTCCGTTTAATATAGCATCAAGCTCATAAAAATCTGTCGGAACACCGGTTAATTCATCTTTATGCTCGTAACGATATTCTATTTTTTCATAAGTATTTAAAACCAGATCTTTTACATGAACCAGATCAAAAGTTGCTTTTCTTGAAGCAATATCAAAGATAAGTTTTTCAGCACTGTCAAGCGATTGGTCAATCGGGTTTACGTCGTATCCAAAAGATACTATTTCAGAACCAGCATTTATTAATGCACGTTTTATTGCTTTTTCCTGAACAATTTTTGCGTAATATTCAATATTTGCGGTAGTAATCGTTTTGTAGCACAAATCATTTACAAAAGCACGGCCTCCGATAGTCTCAAGTTTTGAATTGTAGTTTAAGACATCAGAAACTGAAACAATATCTATTCTTTCGTTGGTGTTAAACAATTGAAGCATAGCATCATAAATATATCTGTGTGCCGGTTTATAAAAACTTTCAGGTTTCAATGTCTCGACAACTTTCGTAATAACATTCGGATTAACAAGAATTGCACCTAAAACCGCTTCTTCGGCTTCAACATTCTGTGGCAGCATTCCTAAATTATGTTCTTTTTCTTTTAGCGGCATGCCCGATTTCCTCCCTTTTTTTTCATGATATTACATAAAAATTTTTTTGCATGTTAAGAATTATTGACAAAATTCTTTTATCATTTCAAAATCAATTTATGAAAAAAGCATTAATAAATTTAAATGCACTTATTTTGAGTTGCAAATCACAGATTCCGCTTGAATTAGGAAAAATCCTTCTGCATGAAGCTTTGCAAATATCTTCAGCAGAATCATGCACTGGAGGACTAATCAGTTCAAGACTTACCGATGTTGCCGGGAGTTCTGCTTATGTTAAGGCAAATTTTGTAACTTATTCAAATGAAGCAAAACACAAAATTCTAAATGTTTCTGAAGAAACTCTGAAAAAATATGGAGCAGTTAGTGAACAATGTGCATATGAAATGGCACAAGGTCTTTTCAAACTTACAGGAAGCGACATAGTAATTTGCACAACAGGTGTAGCCGGCCCGTCGGCAAGCGAATGTAAACCTGTAGGTTTAATGTTTGCTGCTTGCGGGTATAATGATAATATATATGTTAAAGAATTTAGACTTAATCAAAAATATTCACGAAAAAATATGAAATTTATGTTTTCCGAAGAAGCACTAAAATTTGTTATTCATATCTTGAAATAATAAAATGCTTTACTCTATCTGATTACTGAGTAAAGCCACATAAACAGCATGTGCCCTGTTTTTAACTTTTAACTTTTTTAAAATTGCAGAAACATCAGCTTTTATGGTATTAGTGCTCAGACATAACTTCAAAGCAATATCGGAATTTGAATTTCCATTAGCTATTAAATACAAAATTTGTTTATCTCTGACAGTTAAACTATAAGTACAGGTATTAAATTTCATACTTTTTTCTGATATTTATAAGTATCCAACATGAGTAATTATAAGGTACAAGTAAAATAAAGTCAATACTTGTAAAATGATAAAGTAATGTATAACGAAAAAGAAATCTTAAAACAATTTGGAAGAAATGTTAAAGCAGAACGAATACGTTTGGGCTACTCTCAAGAAACGCTCTCTGAAAAAATGGGGGTTAACCGGGAATATATCAGTCGTATAGAGCGCGGTATTCAAAACATGTCATTATTAAAAATAACCGTACTTGCAAATTATCTTGAAACAGAAATTCAAAATTTGCTGAGATTTTAACTACTTCAAAATAAGATCTGCAACAAGTTCCGGAAATCTGTCTATCAAAATTTCTGCGAACTGTTCGGTATCCATTTGTGTAATTACCAGCGAAAGCAAGTCGTTAGGCAGTTCTTTTATCATATTTTGTAAATATTCAGGCTCTATAACAGACATTGCTTTAACGACTTCGGGCTGCTGTTTTTCACGGTTAATTATTTTTGTGTAAGCATCAGCGTCAAATAGCTGGAACCACTCTTCATGTTCTTTGCCAAGAGATAAGACGAGCTGCTGCTTTTGCGTAGGCTGAAAAGATTTCAGGGCATCTTGATATTCAAGAGGGCTTAGCTGTCCAAATTTTTTAGACAGATCAAAACTTTTCATATTTTCATGGGATTCACCTGTAATTTGTTCAAGAACTTGTGCTACATATTCTTCGGGAATTGATTGAATATGTTTTAAAATTTTATTTTTATCAATCGCCGTGCTTGTCAAAAATTTATCAAGCTGTTCATCCGGCATGAATTTTACAATTTCTTCACGGGAAAAAAGTTCAAATGCGGTATTAACAAGCTGCTCTGCAGGCAGCTCTTCAAGCATTTTCATTAATTTATCCTGCGTAAAAAAGAATAACCCCTGCTGCAAATCTTTTTCTTCCATCTCAGGTATAAAAGCCTGCAGCTGTTGTGAAGACATTTCGCGCAATATCATATATTTGTTATTTGTATCAGCAAGATCAAAAAGCTCCATAATAAGGCTTACATTACTTGTCAATTCCTGTGCAAGTTCAATTGCATACTGGTTACCTTGAGATGCTTCAGCCTCAATAATATCTTCAACAGACATGTTTGCATATTTTTCTTCAAACGTTGTTCTGCTTATATGAAGCAAAGTTTGTAAATATTCAAGATTCGAATCAATAGTTAAACTCATAGTACTCCTAAGTTACATATATCTAAAATGGTAAACGACAAAAAAAAATAAAAACTTTAATAAATGTAAATATTTGTAAAATAGTGTATTACACAGTTAGTTTGTTTCTTTCAAGATAACTATTGTATCTTCTATTTCTGTTTTTAAATACTCAAGCTGCTGGTCAATTACGTTGTCATTATACAAATAACCCGCGCCGCTATATGCAAGATATGGTCTGTACTTTTCTGCTTCAGCACGTAAAGTTGCAATTGACTTTGTATGCAAGCTTAGCTCAAGCAGCTTTTTAAAAGATATGTAACTGCTTTCAGGAAGCCCTGCATATTTACTTGCAAGAAATTCAACGCTTTTGTTGAAAAAATAAGCTTTTGCGTTGAATTTTTGTACATCGTAATTATTTTCTATGCATAAAAGCAAGTTTTCAAGTTGAGGTAAAATTTCGTTTATATCGTTTAAATAAGGAGAAGTTTTATCGGTTTTCAGTATTATATTTACGAAAGCCGGATTTTCGCGGGGTACAGGTTTAATTTCATCTGCAGAATTAAAATCTTTTGTTGATTCAAAAACTGGTTTTGTGCTTTTAGGCTCAGAAGTTTTAAAATTTTTTGTCAGATCAGGCAGTGTTCCGGAATAACCCCGACCGTTAGGCTCAATTTCCACTTCGTTTTGGGAATTAGAATTTTTTGGTTTATCCTTTCCCCAAAACCCCCATGCAAAGCAGTCTGTGGTACTTAATATAAGTGCAAAACTTAAAACCATAAATTTTTTCATACTTTAATTATAATGATTTTATAAAAAAAATCATCATATATTTGTTGGGACTTTATCCATGTATTCAACTCACAGTTAATATCAGCACAATATAGTACAAAATATATATAAAAATTTTTAAGCAATAGATTTATGAATAATTCCTATAACAGGATGTTGGAATTCCATCTTTATTGTTTTTGGAACAGGCTGGGTATCAGGATTAAGTCTGTACAACTTTCTTATGGTTTCTTCTGGCTGCGCAGCTCCGATTGAATTCAGTCTTTTTCTTTCGTTTTTGTTTTTAATATGCATTTGTTGTGCAATTCTCTGCTGTTTTGGTCTCATGGGGCGGTAAGCAATAGATCTGTTGTATTCCAGCTGTTGCTCTTCCGTTACTGTTTCATCTGCAATTTGATCAACTATATTTCTTTCTTTTGAACTTATATGTTTTGTATCAATATTTTTTAAAGTATCTGCTTCTGACATAGGTTTATTGACCTGTGGTGTCACTTTTTGAACAAGCTTTTCTTCTTTAAGTCCTTGTGATTTACTTAATTGCTTACTTACGGCTTGTTCGGCATTTTTTACTGTTTTTTCTGCAGTATGTTGTATATTTTTAAAATTTTTGTTTCCGGCAACTAGGCATGCCATGCCGATAACTGCAAGACACGCAAGTGCTGAGGAAATATAAGTTGATGTCATGTTATAGTAATGATCCGTATTTAATTCAGCTAAATTTTTGCGGGTGTATTCCGGTTTCCGAAATACCGGCATGGATGAACTAAAACTAACCTTTTCTAACATAATTAAATCCTTTCGTGTTACAGAAACATAACGTAAACCATTATTTTTTTTGAGTATAGTTGAAAAATTTTATTGCTAATGACAAATTCTTATTACTGTTCAGATATTATAAACGATTATAAAAATTTTTTAAACCTGTCATGCAAAAATTGTTACAATTGCAATTTTGCAATTCTGACTTCAAAAACAGCTTCTATATCAACACCGTTCAAAACTTCCGTAATCAAATCATTAGGATTCAAATTTTTTTCGAAAACCGGAAGAATTCCAAGCACTTTTATATCGGTATATTCTTCGATTAAACGTGGCATCATCCTTATATTTGCGTTTACTGTATTATCGGGATAATTGCTTAATATCACTCCACGAAAATTTAATTCTTTTTCTTTTGCATGATTTAATGACAAAAGTACACTATTGACAGGTGAACACGCACAGACAACCATAAGAAGCGGCAAATCAAGCATCTTTATCATATCTTCTTCTAAAAAATTTTTACCAAAAGGAGTTGCAAGTCCTGATACACCGTCAACGACAAGGCACTCGTTTACATCCTGAATTTTTTGGAAATCTTTTAAAATAACATCTTTATCAATCACCATATGTTCTGCGGCGGCAGCTAAAAGAGGAGTATAGCGTTCTTTCAAAAGATATGAATAATATGTTTTTATATAGGGATCTACAAATTTTATAAATGCAAGATCATGCGACTGAACAAAACCGTTTATTTTAACAGCTCCTGCCTCGACAGGTTTATAAACTCCGGTAGAATACCCGAGACTCTGCATTGTTGCGGTTAAACCTGCTGTCACAAAAATTTTTCCGGAACTTTGATCTGCACCTGTTATAAATAGATCTAGCATAAAATTATACTAACACGTTAGTAATTTTATTGTAAAGATTATCCAAAAGTGACTTATATCGCAGTTTACCCATAATTAATGTAAACTGCAATATAAATCCCATCTAAAAGCGTGCTTTTATTTCTTCCAGACTGTCCCCGCCATACTTTGAAAATACTTCATCAACCAACACGCAGGCAATTCTGTTTTCAGCGACGACCGAACAGGCTTCAACAGCACATGTGTCGGACCGTTCAAAATGCGCCTCACATTCTGTCATATTTTCCATATCAACTGTATTCAGGGATTTTTTGAGTGTCGGGATAGGTTTCATAACTGCTGTCACAACAACAGGTTCACCGTTTGTCATTCCGCCTTCTATTCCACCTGCATTATTGGTTTTTCTAACTATCTTTCCGTTTTCAAGATACATCTGATCATGAAATTCACTTCCTAACATCTTATAAGCGTGGTGATTTCCTATAGAAACAGATTTGACAGCCGGAATACTCATCACAGCCTGAGCAATTTTACCGTCAAGCATTCTGTCCCAGTGAACGTAAGAGCCAAGCCCCACGGGCAGATTTTCAAAAACAACTTCAAATTTTCCGCCTAAAGTATCGCCTGCCTCTTTTGCTTTATCAATTTCAGAACGGAATTCTTCTTCTGTTTTGCCCTGCCCTATTTGTATAATTCTTGAGGTGCATCTGATATCAAACTGTGCAAGAATTTGTTTTGCAACAGCGCCGACAGCGACTTCAACTGCGGTTTTTCTAGCGCTTGATCGTTCCAGGATATTTCTCAAATCAGTTTGATTATATTTCACGCTCCCTGCAAAATCCGCATGCCCCGGGCGGTATTTAGTGAACGACTTTTCAGAAGTGAAATCATCAGGACTTGTGCTCATAATCTTTTGCCAGTTTTCAAAATCCCTGTTTTGAATTACGAGAGTAACAGGCGACCCCAGAGTTTTTCCAAAACGAACGCCTGATGTAATTTCAACCGTATCTGTTTCGATTTTCATTCTCTCGCCGCGTCCGTAGCCGCCCTGACGACGTTCTAGTTCATTATTGATAAAATCAGGGTTTATTTCAAACCCCGCAGGTATTCCCTCTATTATTGCGGTTAAGCATTTCCCATGGCTTTCTCCCGCCGTTAAAAATCTGAATTTATCAAGCATAATCCTCTTTTATTTTTTATTTTTTATTTGCATATTTAAGGAAGATTTGTTCCTTTGTCTGCATTAATTCTTCTGTTATCTGCCATTTTCCGTTAATCTTTTTAACTATCATATAAGTTTTAAGCTTATAAGTTTCACCTTTAGGCTGTCTCAAAGAACTAATCTTATATGCGCCGTTACCAAGTGATGCTACGGAAACATTTGTATACGTGTTTTTATAGCCTCTCATTTTGGCACCGGCCTGACCGATTTTCATCTGCTTGATATAAGTTGCGGTATTTGTATCAACATTAACAAGTCCGCCGTCAGGCTTTACAACCTGTCTGATAATTTTAGCATTCGGAGAGTACATAGTTGTAATTACGGGATTATAAGAATTTGCAGCAGTTACATAGCTGTTAAAAAATTTTAAAGCCTCCTGAGAATCATCTGCTAATACCTGCATACCTGTTAATAAAAACAATGCAAATACAGCTATTATTGATAATAATTTTTTCATTTTTTTCTCCTTCTACGTTTATACAACGACAAAAGCTAAATATTTGTTCATTTTAATTATATCATATAAACGCTGAATGTCATTAAACGAAATATGTAGTAAAATCAGGATATGAATACTCAGGAACTTTCTGAATATCTGGAATTTCTGGAAATCGAAAAAGGCCTTGCCGAAAATACTCTTGAAGCTTACAGACGTGATTTGAGCAGCTTTTTCGACTTTTGCGGAGAGACAGGCATTGATAAAATTCAAAGAAGTCAAATAAATTCATATATTAGAAATCTGCATGAAAATCATTTTTCTCCCACAAGTATTATGCGAAAAATTGCATCTCTGCGCGGATTTTTTAAATGGGCCTGCATAAATAACATTACAAAAACAAACCCTGCATTGACTCTTGAACAGCCGAAAGTCCCGCAAAAACTCCCGAAAGTTATGACAATTGAAGAGGTTAACAGCCTATTAAACCAGAATTTGTCTAAACTTCAAAGAGTTATCGTAGAACTTCTTTATGGATGCGGCCTTAGGGTTTCAGAGCTTGTTAATCTCAAAATTAATGATTATGACCTAAACGGTAAATATCTTGAATGCACGGGCAAAGGCTCAAAAGACAGAATTGTGCCTCTCGGTAAAAAAGCAATTAAAGCTATAAAAGATTTTTTACCCGAACGTGATTACAATATGCAAAAATATAATATTCAGTCAAAATTCCTTTTGATTAATGAGCATGGCAAGCATGTTACCCGTCAGGAAGTTTATACATTTATCCACGATCAGGGCAAACGACTCCACAAATCCATATCACCGCACACTCTCCGCCATACATTTGCCACACACCTGTTAGAAAACGGAGCCGATTTAAGAGTTGTACAAGAGCTTCTAGGACACAGCAATGTGTCAACAACCCAGCTTTACACACACATTAGCAAAAAAAGACTTAAAGAAGTTTATTTTGCTATAAATCGAAGCTGACAAAACGTCATTGCACGCGAAATAAAAATTATGTCGAGAACACTTTGCTTATTCGGCCGGCTATCACTTACTCCTATTAATATCCTCCTCTCAAGAGAAGGGAAACGATTACGATAATTTCCCTGTGATAACTCTTTCAATTCCAGCAAGATCTTTTATTATTTCGATTGACTCAAAGGCTTTTTGTTCCATTATTGATTTTACCTCATATGCTTGTCCCTGTCCGAGTTCAAAAATGAGGTATCCGCCTTTATTTAAAAATTCAGGTGTTTGCAAGGTTATTTTTTTATAGAATTCAAGCCCATTTTCATCCTGTGTAAAAAGTGCCTCTTCAGGATCAAATTTTACTTCTGTCTGAAGGTTTTCTCGTTGCGAAAGCGGGATGTAAGGCGGATTAGAGATAATTACGTCAAATCTTTCATCCTGTTTAATATTTGAAAAAATATCTGACTTTCTGAATATGGCTTTGTTATACAAATTTAGTTTTGACGCGTTATCAACAGCTGTATTTAGTGCATCTGTCGAAATATCAACTCCTATAATTTGACAGTTCGTGTGTTTAGCAATCATACAGGCTATACATCCGCTGCCTGTACCTATATCCAGTGCCGTTTTATAATTGTATTTGTTTATGATATCAATTGCTTTCCTGACCAAAATTTCTGTTTCATCACGCGGGATTAAAACCGATGGATTAACAATAAATTTCTCTCCCATAAAATCTGCCAATCCGATTATATGCTGTATTGGCTGTCGTGTTTCTGCACGCAGCAGTGCTTTTTCCTTGACAAGTTCAAGTTTTTCTAATGTAAGTTTACTGCCTGTTATAATATCTTTTACACCGTAATTTGCAAAATGCTCTAGAAGAAGCTTAACTTCTACATTTGCCTCGCCGGGTTCTATTCCTGAATCAGTCAATATTTTTAAGATTTTCTGAATACTCATCTCTTATACCGTTTTTTATTTTATAATATTACGACAATCATTTTCATTCAATATTCTGTCTATTTCATTTCTGGCCTCAAGTTTTGAATTCAATTCTTTTTTTTCTAAGTTATATTTTTTACAAAGCCGCTCATAGTAATAAAGCTGCTTTTGGGTTGGTTTTTCCTTGGACATTTTTAATTCACGCAAAAATTCCCGTTTTTTCTTTTCGTAAGCTCTTTGTGCCTGTATCAAAGGTTCCTGTTGCTTTTTATAGTTGTAGTATTTTTTGCACTCTTTGATAAAAAGCATTGTATCTTCTCTAAATTTGTCGTCATCAAGATAATTTTCGAGAAATTCAAAGCGGGGATTATTTATTTTCAGATAATATTTCTCATCATCAAGAAATTTCTCAAACATATCATCTATATTCATATCTGAAAATTTCTTTACAAACGTACGCAAAAAATTACACAGAGCTGATTTCTGTGTTTTTGTCATATCCTTGTAGATCTGATTTTTTACTTGGTACATTATTTTTTTAAAATATCTTTCACAGTGAATTTACCGCAATTTTCTCTGTGAAATTCTGTAAATTTTTTCAAAATAGGGTTTGTACTGCGACCTGTTGATTTTTTCTCAACTTTTTTTTCCACAGTTTTTTCATTTTCAATTACGGTAAAATCTCTCTTATCCATAAAATAATTATACCTCTTTATATATTTATAAAAAAGTTTGTTAAGAAAAAATTGACATTTTACTGATACTGTATATTATATAATTTACAATTTGTAACAAATAAAAAACCTCTCTTTTATTGAGAGGCTTTTTATATTATTAAGATTCGACGTATTCTCTAAGTCTTTTGCTTCTGTTGGGGTGTCGCAGTTTTCTCAATGCTTTAGCTTCAATTTGTCTAATGCGTTCACGTGTAACACCAAATAGTTGTCCGACTTCTTCAAGAGTTCTCTGCCGGCCGTCGTCCATGCCGAAGCGCAGTCTTAAAACATCACGTTCTCTAGGGGAAAGCGTACATAAAACTTCGGCGAGATCTTCTCTCAACAGCTCTGATGCAACGGTTTTTATCGGGGCATCAGCTTCTTTATCTTCAATAAAATCGCCTAAACGTGAATCTTCTTCTTTTCCTATCGGAGTTTCCAAAGAAAGCGGTTCCTGGGCAATTTTAATGATTTCACGAAGTTTTGAAATAGAAACATTCATTTCGATCGCAAGTTCGTCTTCTGTCGGTTTTCTTGAAAGTTCCTGAGCGAGGCGTCTTGTAACCTTTTTTAATTTATTAATAGTTTCAACCATATGAACGGGTATACGTATAGTCCTTGCCTGATCGGCAATTGCTCTTGTAATGGCCTGTCTAATCCACCAGGTAGCATATGTTGAAAATTTAAAACCTCTTTCGTGGTCAAATTTTTCAGCAGCACGGATAAGGCCAAGATTTCCTTCCTGTATTAAGTCTAAAAAGAGCATTCCACGTCCAACATATTTTTTAGCAATTGATACGACAAGCCGTAAATTTGCCTGTACAAGTTTTCTTTTAGCTATAGCACCGGGTGTTCCGCCTTCCAGAATTTTTCTGGCAAGTTCAATCTCTTCATTTGCGGATAGAAGTTTAATTCTTCCAATTTCTCTCAAATAAAGTCTTACAGGGTCATCAACGGCTATTCCTTTCGGAACTTCAAAATCTGACTCCATGCCGTTATCATGTCTGCTTGAAATATAAATATCTTCAAGGTTGGCTTTATTTTCCATTTTTTCGGTAACGATATCTTCAATATTATCGGTACTGATGTCCATATTCATATAATTAACGCCGTCATCATCCAAACCATTTTCAGCGTCAAGCATATTTAAATCATCAATATTATCTTCATCAATAATGCTTACAATAGAGGAGTTTGGTTGTCTTTTCTTACTCATTCGTTTTCTCCGGTTTTTACTAATTGTTTAATCCTATCTCTAAGCTGCATCTGAATTTTCAGGGCTTCAGTTTCATTATCATTTGCACTTTTATATAAATTTCTAATTTGTTGCTGTTCTTTTTCTTTCTGACACTGATTAATTTTATTTATGTTTTCTTTTATTGCAGTTATAAAATCATCGTCATCCAGGTTTTGGAAAGTTTCCGATATGCTTATTAATTCCGTAATAAGTTTTTGTTTTTCTGGTTCGTTAACGAAGTTTGTGTACAACTTTTCGATTAATTCTTTCACATTATTTACGGTACAGATTAATTTGTCAATTGTAAATTTTACATTTATTAACGTTTCATCTGTAAACGGAGTACTGCCTATAATTTGGTTGATTTGTTCAAATGTAAAATTATTATCGGTTACAAGAAAAACACTCAATAAATTTTTTTGCGCTTTTAGAGAGATAGGTATATTTTTCTTAACAATTGTTTGAATTTGTTTATCTGTGACAGGTTCCAGCATGCGCGCCTTTTTAATTTCCTTCGTAAGCGCATTTTCGTCAATATTTAGGGAATTTGCAATCATTCTAACATATTCAAAGCGGACAATTTCGTTTTGTATTTCCTGAAGAACAGGTATTATTTCTTTAACTGTTTTAGTTTTTTCAATTGGAGTTTTGGGTTTTTCTTTAAGAATATTGTTAATTTGAAAATCCAGAAGAAGCGGGGCATGAGCCATGTATTCTTTATAGCTTTGCGCTCCTGCCGAGCGGATAAATTCATCTGGGTCTTTGCCTTGCGGAGGTGCAATTACTCTTATTTCACAGGAATATTTATCATTAACGGTTGATATATAGCTTTCGTCAAACTGTTTTATGCTGCCAAGTCCTGTGAAAGCTTCTTTGATAAGGTCAGCATTGCGTTTTGTCGCTTTTTGTCCGGCCGAATCCGTATCAAACGAAAGGTAAATCCGTCTTGAGGGAGTGTATCTAGAAAGGAGTTTTATATGATCTGTTGTCAAAGATGTTCCGCATGATGCCACTGCATTTTCTATTCCGTGCGACTGTGCTGAAATTACGTCGAAGTATCCTTCCATCAAAATAACACTGTCGTTATTTTTAATTGATTCTTTTGCTGTATAAAGACCGTAGAGTATTTTGCTTTTATTGTAAATTGGGGAGTCTGATGAGTTAAGGTATTTAGGGTTTTGATCTTTTTCAACGGCGCGTGCTCCAAAAGCGACATATTCACCAAACTCATTTTGTATAGGAATAATTACACGGTTTCTAAATCTGTCTATATATTCGTCACCTTCGCGTGTTTTTACAATAAGGCCCGATTTTTCCATAACATCTTCGCTAAACTCGTTTCTGAATCTTTTGTAAAATGCAGCAAAACTTTTCGGGGCTATCCCGAGACAATATTTTTCAATTATATCTTTATTTATTCCGCGGCCTTTCAGATACTCCAAAACCTCTATTGTTTCAGGTTCTTTGTCTTGAAGAAGTCTTAGATTATAAAAGCGAGCTGCTTTTGTACAGGCTTTAATCATTTCTTCTTTAAGACCCTTGGTTTCATTTTTTGCAAAGTTTTTCGGCATTTCAAGCCCAAATTTCTCAGCAAGTTCTGATACAACTTCAATGAAGCTTTTATTTTGAGTTTTCATTAAAAAAGTCAGCGCATCTCCGCCTTCGCCGCAGCCGAAACATTTATAAATTCCTAAATTGGGATTAACTGAAAATGAAGGAGTTTTTTCCTTATGGAAAGGGCAAAGTCCCCAAAAATGACTTCCGTTTTTCTTTAGTATAACCTGTTGTGAAACTACATCTACTATATCAAGGCGATCTTTAATTTGTGATACGAGTTCTTCAATGTTTTTTGCCATAGTCACATAATAACATTAAAAATTTTTTATTTCAAAAATATACCTATTAGGGTAATTGATAAGATTATTTTTATATATATCATATATACTGTCATGAAAAAACTATTGTCCCCTACAGGAAATCAAGACATTGTTTTTGTCAATAACGTCAAGGAGCTTAAAAAATTTAAGAGTCTCGCAAATAAAAAACTCTGTATTATTAAAACTGATTTTAGAGATCTAGATTATATAAAAGAAATTTGTAAAACTTACCCATCACTTGAAGTATGGGTCGCCAGCAATGATATTTCCCGCCAGAATATATTAAATGCAGGTATGTGTGGTATAAAAAATATTATACAATACCCGCTAAAAAGAGAAGTGATTAACGACTTGATTAAAAATAAATCATGTAAAAATAATCAAAAATGTGATGGTAAAATATATGATTCATTAACCGGTTTAAAGGTAATGCTAGTAGATGATAACCCTTTTAATAACGAACTTCTGGAGGAAACATTAAAACCTTTAAATCTAAATTTTACATCCTGTAAAAATCCAGCAGAAGCTGCAAATATAATAAAAAATGAAAAATTTGATTTATTTATATTAGACATTATGATGCCGGAATTGTCAGGTTTTGAGCTTGCACAGATTATACAAAATACATCCCAGAATGCAGGTCGCCCAATTATATTCATATCTGCACTGTCAGACATTGAGCATAAAATAGAAAGTTATAATCTCGGCTCGTACATTTATATTGAAAAACCGTTTAATATAAATGCTGTAAAATCACAAATATGCAGTCTTTTAAAGGCTTGCAATGACAGAGAAAAATTCGCAAAACAACAAAATTCTTATCTTGCTATGGTTACACATGATTTGAAAGGTCCTGTTCAGGCAGAAATTTCCGCTCTCGATGTTTTGCTTGCCAAGTATAATAAAAATCTTGACCAAAACCAGGTAGAAATTCTTGAGGGAATGAGAAGCTCATCCAAGTTTCTTCAAAATCTCGTTACAAATATTCTACAGAAATATCAGAGTGATAATGATAAAATTATATTAAATAAACAGCTTCACTCTTTTAAAAAACTGATAAATGAATGCTGCGAAGAAGTTAAATATTGTGCCAGTGAAAGAAATCTTACCATTGATGCATCATATAAGACAGATCAAGATGAAATATGGTTTGATTATAACGAGATAAAAAGAGTTATTCACAACATATTGACCAATGCATTGAAATACAGTTACAAAAACAGATCAATTTATCTTGAAATAACAAGTGATAATAATAATATAATTGTTTCTGTAAAAAATTACGGGTTCGGAGTTGAGCTTGATAATCCGGATGATGTTTTTAACAAATTTACCTCATACTGTGAAAAAAATAAATGTGTAAATTCCGGTCTCGGGCTTTATATATCAAAGAAAATTATAGATGCTCACAAAGGATCGATCAGTTTTAAAAGTATTCCGGATGATTATACCTGTGTTACATTTACCCTGCCTTTAAGAGCATAAACTTGATGTTATCTCTTTTTTTTATATAATAAATACTATGAAGTACAGAGATAATGTCCGAAATTTTTGTATAATAGCCCACATTGACCACGGGAAATCAACACTTGCCGACAGGCTTCTTGAAAAAACAGGTACTGTTGCAGGGCGGGATATGCAGAATCAAATTATGGATTCGATGGATATCGAACGCGAACGCGGAATTACAATCAAGCTTAATTCTGCAAGAATGAATTACAAAGCTAAAAACGGTAAAGATTATATCCTAAATCTTATTGATACTCCCGGTCATGTTGATTTTTCTTACGAAGTTTCACGCTCTCTTGCGGCATGTGAGGGCGCACTGTTGATTGTTGATGCTACTCAGGGTGTTGAAGCACAAACACTTGCAAATGTTTATCTGGCAATTGAGCAGAATTTGGAAATTATCCCTGTAATTAATAAAATTGACCTTCCATCAGCTGATGTTGAACGTGTGAAAGAAGAAATTGAAGAAGTTTTAGGAATTGACGCTTCCCTTGCAATTCCTGTAAGCGCCAAGGCAGGTATTGGAATAGATGAAGTTCTTGAGGCTGTTGTGGATTTAATCCCTCCGCCTATTGACAATTCAGATAAACCTTTGAGAGCTCTTGTTTTTGACAGTGCTTATGATCAGTATCTCGGAACGCTTTGCTTTTTCAAAATTATGGACGGCAGAATTAAGTTTGGCGAAAAAGTTAAATTTATGGCATCAACCAAAGAATATGAAGTTGTGGAACTCGGATATCAGACACCTTCAAGAGTTCAGGTAAATGAGCTTGTTTGCGGTGATGTAGGTTATTTTGCAGGATCTATAAAAGAATTAACGCGCTTTGTGGGTGATACTCTGACATCTGTTGAAACCCCCGCAAAAGAACCTCTACCCGGTTACAAAGAAGCGCTGCCTATGGTATTTTCAGGTCTGTATCCTGTTGATAACGACGATTACGGCGATTTGAAAGAGGCGCTTGAAAAATTAAAACTAAACGACAGCAGTATAACTTTTGAACCTGAAACATCAACTGCACTCGGATTTGGTTTTAGATGCGGATTTTTAGGAATGCTCCATATGGAAATCGCACAGGAGCGTCTGGAGCGTGAATACGGGCTTTCAATTGTTACAACAGCACCTTCCGTTGTTTACCATGTTTACAAAACAAACGGCGAAATGGTTGAAATCGACAACCCTGCAAATCTTCCGCCGGCTCAAGTTCGAGATTATATTGAAGAACCCTATGTAAAAGTTCAAATTATTGCACCGAATGATTATGTCGGTACTTTAATGGATCTGGCGCAGACCAAACGTGGAATTTTCAAAAACATGTCATATATTGATAAGGTGCGCGCCTCACTTGAATATGAAATTCCTCTAAGCGAAGTTATTACAGACTTTTATGACCAGCTTAAATCTCGCACAAAAGGTTATGCAAGTATGGATTATGAATTCAAAGATTACAAACGCTCAAAACTCGTTAAACTTGATATAATGCTTGCAGGTGAAGTTGTCGATGCTCTGTCCGTAATCTGTCACGAAGACAGCGCATTTTACATAGGACAGAAATTAACTTCAAAATTAAAAGATATTATCCCGAGACAGCTATTTGAAGTACCAATTCAGGCAGCTATAGGTGGCAGAGTCATTGCAAGAACTAATATTAAAGCAATGCGTAAAAACGTATTGGATAAATGCTATGGTGGAGATATTTCGCGTAAGAGAAAACTTTTGGAAAAACAAAAAAAAGGAAAAAAACGCATGAAATCTGTCGGTCGGGTTGAAGTCCCTCAAGAGGCATTTATGGCTGTTCTGAGTCTTGAGGAGGAATAATCTTTTTTAATATAGCCATTCTTGTTGCTTCGGTTCTATTTTTTACGCCCAGTTTTTCATAAATTTCAGAAAGATGTGCCTTAACCGTTGAATTGCAAATGCAGAGCTGTTTGCCTATATCATTATTCCGAATTCCAAGTACCATTAATTTCAAAACATCCATCTGCCTTTCGGTTAAGCCGGGTTTTTTCTTTTTCATAATTACTTTGTCTCTTCTTAAATTAAATAAATAAAATAAATCATCTGTTTTAATATTAACAAAACTAAATATTTTTACCATTAGCCAAAGGTATATATTTCAGTCATACTGCAGACATCCACGATATTTACTTTTTTTCAACTGTTAAGAAATATTAAATAATATGTAAAAAATATATATTTTTTACGCAATTTTTGAATACAAAAATACTTTATATAAATATGAAAATCAATTAAATGGAAAATTTAAGAGATAAGAGTATTGTTAAAATATGTTACAAAAATCTGTAAAAAATGACATTTAATTAAAGATAATTAAAAAACATGACGATACAGATTATGTGAGTAAATTAAAACCTGAAGCTTTATGGCAGACGGTTAAAAGGAGAAACTAAAATGACAAAAGTAAACGGCAACGGCGGTGACAAACAAAATGTAGAAGCACTAAAAGCTTATTATGAAGCTTTACAAGCAAAAAAGACAGGCAAGGAAGAAAAAGCTGAAGGGGCAAAACCTGTTATTAATTTTAAAGGCACAGAAGGAATACAGGTAAGTGCATTAGATGCCACAGCTGCACAGATTTGGGGGGTTCAGCTTTCTAAAGTAGATAAATCAGAAGCTGCAACTCAAATAAGAATTGGACAGTATTTTAATACACCTTTTATGGAATCATTAGATGAGTTGCAGGGAATTGAACCGGATTTTGCACAATATGCAATGGCAAATATTAAAGGTGTTGACCCTGACAAACTCGCAAAGTATATGCAAAGACCTTTGGGTGAAGAAACTACCGCAGGAGTAACTGAATTTTTAGAGACATTAGTTTAACTTATAAATATACAAATTTACTCACACAGATTTTTTAAAGACCGGATAAAACCGGTCTTTTGTTTTGTTGTATTTATGTTATCATTTAGGGTATGGTTAATCGCAGATATATGCAGGCAAAGTTTTTAATAAGTGCAGAAAAACTCTCGCAGTGTCCGTCTTATACTTTACGCGAGTTTCCGCTTCTGGGGCGTTCTAATGTCGGAAAATCATCGTTTATCAATGGACTTGCAAACAACAAAAAACTTGCAAAAACATCAAACACTCCAGGAAAAACACGATTAATAAATTTTTTTCAGTTTTCGGACAAATTTATGATAGCAGATTTGCCAGGATACGGTTATGCAAAGGTTTCTAAAGAAGAACAAAACAGATGGCAAAAATACTTAGAAGAATATCTGCTTAAACGTGAACAGATTACTTCGCTTGTGCAGATAATTGACGGCAGGCATGATATTCAAAAGAATGATTTTCAAATGCGGGAATGGGTTGAGGCTTATAATCTCCCGATTTTTACTGTCGTTACCAAAATGGATTATGTACCAAAATCAAAAACTTTGAGTGTAATAAAAAATGTTGAAAAACATTTTGGCGGAGTTGTTTTGCCCTTCAGTGCAGTGGACAATAGATATAATGAGAAGATTTTTGAACATATCTTAGGTTTTGATGATTAGTCGTCTTTATCATTTGTCAACAGATACATAATCATGTCTAATTTGCTGGTAATTTCTATATAAGTTTCGCAACAGATATCAAAATTGTTTTTTGCTGCTTCTTTGCAGATTTCAATTTCTCTTAAAATACGTTCTTTATTAAATTTCATTATTAATCCTTGTTTGCTAGTGATACTAATTGTATATATTGTTAGTATAACTAACAATAATTAAATGAACAAGGCTTATTTACAAAAATTAGCAAATCGCATAAAAGAGCTTCGTACAAAAAATGGATTGACGCAAGACGATTTAGCTTCTGAATTTGTATCAAGAGGAATGATAAGCTTGTTAGAAACTGTAAGAACAGATATAACTGTTTCAAAATTAAAATGTATAGCTGATAACCTTGGCGTTAATATGAAAGACTTATTTGATTTTGATTAATTATTTTATATCCACTCCGGATAGTAATTAAGCTCTATTATTTTATTTTTTTTCAGTTTTGCATGTCCGCCTTTAATAAAATTGGTAAAAGAACCCGTTGGAGGTAGTATGGTAAGCGCCCATTTTAAAGGGAATACCCATAAACTTCTGTCCTGCCCGAAACGTTCGTAAGTATAATCAATTTTGTTTGCATCAATATTTTTAAATTTAAAATCTCCGAAGATTATACTTGCAGGAATTCCGTTCATCCCGCTTGAGATTATAGTTTCTACTCTGGCGGGAACAGTCGTACCTTTCGGGATAATTATGTTTCCGTTATGGATAACATCGCTTACAACAATAAATGTTACCGGCTGGCCTTCAAAGACATGAGTTTCATTTTTTATATCTTCGGTTATGTGAAGTTTTATAGGAATTTTTACAGTACTTTCATAATTGTAACTTAAATGAGATTCCGGTTTTACAGGCGTAAGTTTTTTAAAATAAGCATCTGCAAATTCATCTTTTACAATTTCTGGAAAGCATGGAAGGGATATTGAAACCAAAAGTAAAATAGTAAAAATAATTCTATTATTCATATTTTAACTTTTCCTTTGAACCGTTTTTAATTTTTTCTTCTAACAACTTTCTGTTATTTATGGAAGTCAGGAGGAAATTTTGATAATCAGGATTATTTAAATACTCGTTGTCAGCAAGAAAATACGGGTATTTTATAAAAATATATTCATAAATATGCGCAAGTCTTTTAGATGTAAGGTTTTTATTTGAGATTAGATCTTGATAGTGCTGGGGGTAAGCTTTGTTTATAAATGTTATAAGTGCCAGCGGGTTATACCCTGCTTTAACCATGTAATCAACTGCTCTTTTATCCGCAACTAATTCAAACTTTTTAGGTGCAGCTTTAATTTGAAGTGCTGTAAGCCAGCCGTTTCCAATTCCGTCAAAAGTTCTTGAAGCATTTGATATTTCTCTTGCAAGATAAGCAGCCAGTTCATTTTCATCCTCAATGTGTTTGTAATATTCTTTAAACATTACAATCTGTCTGCTTGTGACAGTTGTATCCATTTTCAGCAGAGAATCTTTAGCGTCTTTGTCATAGACAAAAATAATTCGTCCGTCAATTTTATTTGCATTTAAAATACGTATCCCTGTATTGTTAATTCTGTATTGAATACTTTGTTCCTGAACTATTTCTTCTTCTGTAACGGCAAAAGCTCCTGATATTATAAAGAGCAAACACAATATGGTTAATATAAATTTTTTCATACTTAACTCCAATTATATATTTTAAACAATAATATATTAATTTCCCGTATTAGTCAAAAAAATGGGACTTATATTTTGTTAGAGTTGTAATTTTATTCTCTGACTTTTTGTAATAAGCTAATCAGCGACTTATTATATTAGTATACAAGTCATCTATAGATGCCGGTAAGTTTTTTATTGCTCAAAGTGATTAGAAAAATTTTATTATTATATTTTAATAAATATTATAAATAATTAATAATAATAAGCTCTGATTATTTGTAGAAAAGTGGTTGAAAGTATTATAAATATCGGTATTTTTATTGTAGAAAAAATAGTAGAAAACATGTTAATAATTTTTTTGTTTTAGTAGAAAACTTAATATTTAATTTTTTTTTGTAGAAAACCCATGGATTTTCTACTAAATTTTTATTATTTTTCTACTATTTTCTCAAAGTTATATACAATCTGCTAGATTAGCGAATACAGATCATCTTCCAGCAATATTTTTTGGAATTCAGTGCATTCATCAATCATATCGGTAAGTATTGTATACTTTGGCGAGTGCAAAACCTGCGAAATATCTGAATTTATGTTATAGTCTACTATGTAATAATTATTTGTACGCTCTTTTATTTTGATCTGCCCTATATCATCAAGAATTGCGAAAAGAAGTTCAAATACCTTATAAGATTTGCCGAGAAAACTTGCACAGCGGCGGAGTTCAATTTTTCCGCCGTTATTGTGGCAGGCAAATTTCAGCATTCCGCAGACGGTTTTCAAAAATTCTTCTTCATCCATATATTTTAAGTCGTAATTCATAAAGTGAAGTGAAATAGGATTTGTCTGATTTAAAATTCTGTCAAAAGTTTCTCTGTCAGCCGGATAATCAAAAAGCATCAAACTGTCACACGGCCGTAAATTGTCACGGGTAACAATTCGTGCATAAAGAGCTTCAAAAGGTCTTAATTTATCTAAAATAGGTTTGCTTTCTGCAAAAATAAGTATATTTTGCTTTGAATTTTTAACATAGTCATTAACCTGTGGCAGAATATCAGTTTTTTTACGGTGGTCGTAGATTTTCTGCTGAGGCAGGTTTTCTTCTTCTTTCAGGTATTCGGAATGGATATCATCAATTATAAGCTGAACTGATGTTACTCCGTTGTATTCATTGATTTGCGGGTGGAATGCTATATCAAGCGTGTCACCTTTGACAAGAGAAATATCTCCGTCTTTCCAGCGTATGCAGTTAAATTCCGAAGTCCCTGCCTGACAGGTCAGTCTCAGATGATTTTTATTTTCGCCCATTAATCGTTTTTCTTTAATTTTCAAGTTTTTTATTGCGAAAACAGGACTCGGATTATTTTGTCCGAACGGTTCAAGCTGTGAAATCTGTTCAACAAGATCTACCGTAATATCGTCTGGCATAAGCTCTAAATCTATATTAATAAACGGTTTTAAATCTTTTCCCTGCGATATTTCTTTAACGGTTTTACAAAGAGCTGATTTAACTTCTTCAAATGACGCTTTCTCTTCACTGAACGAAAGGCCTGCCGCCATTTCGTGTCCGCCAAAGCCGTCAAAGAGTTCTGAATTCATTGATATTGTGTCATATAGGTTAATCCCCTTAACGCTTCTGGCAGAACATCTGAATTGTTTTGTTTCATCAGAGTAAGTCATTAAAAATGTCGGTTTATAGTACTTTTCAACAAGCATTGAGGCAACAATGCCGATAATTCCGACATGCCATTCTTTATTAAAAAGAACAATTGCAGGATTTCTGTTTCCTTCTTTTTTGACCATTTCGTCGGCTTCGGCAAAAATATTCTGGCATAATTCCTGACGTACTTTATTAAACTCGTTTAGAGACTGAACAGCCATCTCAATTTCCTGTTTGTTGTCAGAAATCAGAACTTTCAAGGCTGCATCGACAGTATCAAGACGGCCGGATGCATTTATGCGGGGAGCTATCCCAAATGCAATTTGTTCCGACGTAATCTGGCCTTTGTAGCCGGCACTTTCAAGAAGCCTTGAAAGCCCGTAATGTTTTCCGTTAGAGATAAGTTCAAGACCTTTTGTTACGTAATATCTGTTTTCGCCGATGAGAGGAACTAAGTCTGCAACGGTTCCGACAGCAACATATGGTAGAATTTCTGATATAAATTCAAGTTTTCCATATTTTTCAAGCAGACCTTGAGCAACCTTAAAAGCAACCCCGACACCTGCTAAAGATGTAAGGCTTTCGATTTGTTTTGCCGTCAAATTTTCGTCGAGTGAATCCGGTGCTTTAGGGTTAATAATTCCGTAGGCTTTTGGCAGAATTTCGGGTGCTTCGTGGTGATCCGTTATAATAACATCAATTTTAAAACTGTTTAAAAAGTTGACCGCATCAACATCAGATATGCCGCAGTCGCAGGAAATTATTACCTTTGGCTTGACCTGTGTCATTACTTTAACTAACGCTTTTGTATCAAAACCGTGTCCTTCTTTTTCCCTGTCAGGAATAAAATAATTTACGTCAGCGCCAAGATATTTAAAAGTTCTGTAAAGCAAAGAAGTTGATGTAACACCGTCAGCATCAAAATCTCCGTGGATAACAATTTTTTCTCCATTATTAATTGCACTTGTCAGTCTTTCAACACATTTTTCCATATCAGTGAAGGCTTTCGGGTGAGTTAATTTCATTTCAAGCGGGTGAAGAAATTCGTAAATATCTTCATCTGATTTTATTCCTCTTGAATGTAAAAGCATTTTGGCTAAAGATTTTTCCTGCCCGTCGTATTTGTTAAATATCCACTCTTTCATTATCATAATAAAATCATAACATAAAGTTTCAGGGGTAAAAAGGGAAGTTTTATTTTTCATATTAAGAAATGTAAATATAAGTTTAAAAATGCCTGAAATCCAGTTATACTGCCCTATAGGATAGGATACGGAGCGGGCGTGGCAATTTTTTATATTTTGATGTTTTATTAAAACTAAAGAAAGGTTAGATAAATGAACGTAGCTCCTATTGGTGAAAAAACAATTAAACCTGATTTTCAGGCAAAGAAAAAGAAAGAACAAGATTTTGATGCAACTGTTGAAAAGCAGGAAGAAACTTATACAAAAAGTAAAGTTAACGGAATGGTTCTTGCGACTGCTATGTCCGCCGCAGTTCTTGGCGGTGCAGTAATGCACGGACATGGCAAATGGAAAATCAGTAATTTAAAAGGTAAAGTTACGGAGCTTACAAATGATAACGAAACCATAAAAAATACTTTGACAAAAGCTGAAGAGAAAGTTAAAAATCTGACTAAAGATAATGAAACTCTTTCAAGTATAAATAAGAGATTACAAGAAGAAGCTCAAAAAGCAAAAGACAAATTAACAGATATTTTTGAAGGTGATATCGCCCCCAAAGATATGCGTGATAAGATTTTTAACGAATTGAAAGACAAAATAGAAAAAGGCGACTATGGCTATGATATTGCACAACCGCCTGTAACAGGTAAAGGCGGGGCGAAAATTTATGATGATGCAATTCCATTGCCATCTGCTGTCGGAACTCAAAATCGTGCTGGTATAAGAGAATTACAAATCCCTGAAATTTCACCTGACGGAAGATTTACTTATGAATTGCCGATGTCTGATGAAGTAAAAATTACTCATATGAAATCTGTTGATTTTAAACCCGTAAAATCTCAGCCGACAAATATTTCCGAAAGTTATGCGGATTCTGTTCAGTGGGATAACGATAAAATTGCACGTGATATTTACAGAATTTTTATGACGGTCATGGCCAAACACTTGACGGTGTAATATTACATTTCGAACCGGCAGGAGCTGGAAAATACAAAGTTAGAATTGAAGGTAAATCTACTTATACACCGGATAAAGCGGTTTATATAGGTGAATCCACAAAACGAAATGATGCAAAAGCAGCCGGAAACTACGGTGAAGGTTTGAAAATGGCTACGCTAAAACTATTGAAAGACGGCGGTGCACAGGATGTAAAAATTGCATCGGATAACTGGAAGGTTACATACAGACTTACAGAGGGAAATCTTTCGGATAAACGCGTTTTATCATATTCTCTTGATAAAACCGATAAATATAACGGAAATTATATTGAATTTGAAACTTCTGATAAGGAATTGCTCACATCATTAAGAAGTTCATTAAACCGTTTCTATAGTTCGGGAAATACTCATTTCAAATGTCCTGATTTTGAAAATGAAATAATTGGTATAAAAAATCTTCCAAAAGGTGAAAAAGGCGGAATTTATATTGCAGGCCAGAGGTTTGAATTTGACGGGAAATATGACGGACTTGATGACATTGTTATTTTCATCAAAGAAAAACCGCCGGTTGATGTTCTTGACCCGTCACGCGACAGAACCTCTTTGAATACTTCAAATCTTGAAGAAATTGCAAAATGGCTTGCAAGAGACGAAAGAATGTCAAATGATGACAAAGTTAAATTGTTAAAATCTCTTGAAAATTATTGGGATGTAAAGGATTATTTTAGCAAACATCCAATGGACGACTTTATTGAAAGATTTTTAGGTTACACAAATTGGTCTTCAGATAAATCTCAGTTACATATAAAATTCCCGGAAAAATATGTTGCATATTCAAATGCAAGTCAGGATGTTGTTATTGATTTAAAAATGAATGGTTATAAAGTATGTAAAGAAGATTTCTCAAAACTTGGCATGCCGACAATCCGTGATTTATTGGGTGATGCAAGAGCGCATGATGTTGTTATTCCAAATGATATTCAGAAAAAGAAAATATTAATACTTAAAGAAGCATTGAATATATTATCACCGTCATTAAAAGATAAACATTTTACAGCAGATGAACTTGATACAAAAATTTATTTATTTGACAGAACATCTGCAAAAGACAGTAAAATGTATTCGGATTGTAATGCAGAAGCTATAACGGATAAAGGTGTTTCAAAAGGTTTCTGGATTGATAAATCTTATTTAGATAAATCAAGTTTTTCAGATGTTCTTGAAACTGCTTTGCATGAACTTTCTCATAAAGCCGGAGGCGATGAATCTGCGGAATTTTCTTATAAGCTTACAAATGTAAATGAAGATGTAATCGGACAGCTTATTAATGATATTTATGCAAGACATGAGATGCAGGCTTTGAATAATATCTGGAACAGTTTAGTTTAATTTCATGATATAATCTTCATTAAAGGAGATATGTATTATGAAAGAACAGGCAGTTAATTATTATGTAAATCAGGGTTATTCCTGTGCTGAAAGTGTTATAAAGGCGGCATCTGATGCTGGTTTGTGTCCAAAAGAACTGCTCTCATGTGCAACCGCGTTTTCTGGCGGAATGGCTTCAGGATGTGTATGCGGTGCTGTGGCAGCTGCGCAGATTGTTAACGGTTATAATTTTGGACATGAAAATTCTAAAGGCAATGAAGTTGCGGCACGCGAAAATGCCGCAAAAATTGTTGAGGAATTTAAAAAACGTAACAAGGTTACATGTTGCCGCGTTTTATCAAAAGGTTTTGAAGGAGCAGAAAGAAAAGCACACTGTTCAAAATTTGTTTCTGATGCGTGCGAAATTCTTGAGGGACTTGTAAAGGTTAAAGTATAATGAGAAGTTTTGATAAATTAAATTTCATAACAGCCGGTATGCCTTTAAGAACCGGTAAAGGCAGTTACGTTTCAGCTTTTGACATTCTTACAGAAATGCAGCTTGACGGTATGGAGCTTGAATTTGTTCACGGTGTCAGAATGAATGACAGCCACCGAAAATTCGTTAAAGAGAAGTCAAAAGATTTTGTTATAACTGCTCACGGTCCATTTTATATAAATCTTAATTCAAAAGAAGAAGATAAAATTGATGCCAGTGTACAAAGAATTATAGATACAGCATCTGTTGCATCACAGGCAGGCGCTTTTAGCATAACTTACCACGCGGCGTTTTATATGGGAGCTGATAAAGAAACTGTTTATAATCAGGTTAAAGCTCAAACAAAACGTATTATTGATGTTCTGGAACGTGAAAAAATAAATGTCTGGGTTCGCCCAGAAACAACAGGCAAAGCTACTCAATGGGGTGATATTGACGAAATTATAAATCTTTCAAAAGAATTTGAACAGGTGCTCCCGTGTGTTGATTTTTCTCATCTCCATGCACGTTCGGCAGGGGAGTATAATACGTATGATGAGTTTTCAATGGTTGTTGAAAAAATTGGAAATGAAATCGGGCAGTATGCTCTTGAGAATTTTCACGGGCATCTGGCGGGGATTGAGTATACCGCAAAAGGTGAAAAACAACATCTTAATCTTGAGGAATCTGATATGAATTATAAAGATTTGATAAAAGTTCTGAAAGAATTTGGAGTAAAAGGTGCGCTGGTCTGCGAAAGTCCGAATATTGAAGATGATTGTAAACTGTTGAAAGATTTTTATAAATCAATTTAAATTGCCAGCATGTAATGAGCAGTGAAATTATTATAATAAACATGCGGTATGCCTTATGATTCCTTTTTTAATTTTTTCATAAGCATTAACAAAGGAATAACTGCAAGCGTAAGCGCTCCAAATACTCTGAAAGAATCTATAAACGCCCATAAATTTGCCTGTTCGACAAGCTGTCCGTATATTGAATACTGTGCCATATAATGTGCTACGGTTTGTTCTGCATACCCTGCAAGAGCACCTGCGGTTGATTGAACACGTTCAATAAAAGCAGGATTAAGTTCGCTTGTTTTACCGACTAACATATACTGGTGCACCTGCGCAAAACGTGTCAACATAGTTGCAACCAAAGATGTTCCGACAGCACTTCCGATATTTTTCAACAGATTTTGAATACCTGTTGCATTAGTCATCTGCTCGTTTTTCAACGTATCAACAGACAAATTCATAATCGGAACCATTGCTAAACCCATGCCCATGCCCATAAAAAAGTTCGGCACCGCAATATTCATATTGGAAATCTGCAAGTTCAATGTACCGAAAACAAGGGTTGACCCGCCGATTAATCCAAGCCCTGCCATTACAATAAATCTGTTATCAATTTTGTTTGAAAGAGTAGCAGTCATAAGCATAGCAAGCATACTACCGAAACCTCTCGGCATCATGGTAGCACCGCTTAAAAATGCGGTATATCCCATCATACTCTGCAAAAACTGGGGCAGAATAACAAGCGAAGCATACAAAACAGCCTGAATTACAACCTGAATTATCGTTCCTGCCGAAAAGTTTCTGTCCTTAAAAACGGATAAATCAACAAGCGAATTTTTGTTTGTCAGCTGTGAATGGAAAAACAAGATACACGCAATAACAGAAATGCTGAATGTCCATCTTATCCATACAGCCCCGAACCAGTCGTCATTGTTTCCTTTATCCAGAACTGTCTGCAGTGTGACAAGCCAGATTGTCAAATAAATAAAACCTTTAACGTCTATTTTTACATTCTTCTGCCTTTTTGCATACGGAGGATCCTCGATTAATTTGTGACACAAAAGTGCCGCAATACACCCGAACGGAACATTTATAAAAAATATCCACGGCCATGTCCAGTTATCCGTAATCCATCCGCCGAGAACCGGTCCGATAATAGGAGCAAGAATTACTCCCATCCCAAACACGGACATCGCAAGCCCGCGCTGTTCTTTAGGAAAACTCTCTATCATAACAGCCTGCGATATAGGCAGAATTCCGCCGCCGCCAAACCCTTGCAGAACACGGGCAAATATCATAAATTCAATATTTTTTGCCATCCCGCATAACATTGAGGCTATAGTAAACATCATTATGCTTATTATAAAAAAGTTTTTACGACCAAAAACCTTGCTGAAAAAGTCAACAGCAGGAATTACAATACCGGCTGCAATAAGATAACTTGTCAAAATCCACATGGATTCATCTCTCGTTGCAGAAAAACTTCCTGCCATATAAGGTAATGCTACGTTGCCTATTGTCCCGTCAAGAACATAGATAAATACCGCAAGCATTACAGGTATTACCATAATCCAGGGATTTACGGACGGTTTCCATTCGGTTGTTTGCTGATTTATTTCGGACATTAATTTTCCTTTTTCAAAGTGAAGAGTCACGGGTAAAAAAGTGAAGCGACTTTCACTTCACTCTTCACGTTTCACTCTTCACTCAATTCGTTTTAGCTTTTCTCTCACTCTTTAATAAAAACATAAAAGGAATTAAAATAAAACATGCTATTGCAAAAACTTTAAATGTTGTCATATAAGCGCAAAGTGTTGATTGCTCAATAAGCTGATTATAAAGCATTTTGCCTGCCATATAAGTTGCATTCATCATATCACCTGCCTGATGAATAAAAGATGCTGCATAAGAGCTTAACCTGTCCGCAAAAATGGTATTTGTACCATGCAGAGATTTAACAAGTCCGTTCTGATGAACCTGCGACAATCTTGATATCATTGTTGCAACAAGGGAAGTTCCGATTGCACCGCCTATTGTCTTAAGCAAGTTTTGGAAACCTGACGCATTTGTCATCTGATCGTTTCTTAAAGTTATACAGGATAAGGTAGTTATCGGCATCATTGTAAACACAAGCCCCAATCCGAAAACAATATTCGGGATGACAATATTCATCATACTGATTTCTAAATTTAAGCTTCCGAGTATCCATCCGCCAAGTCCCATGCAGAAAAGACCTATGATACCATAAGTTTTATAGCTCAAGCGTCCGCCAAGTCCTCCGAAAATTGCGAGTGCCGTAAACGCACCGACACCTCTGGGCATAATAGCAAGTCCGCTTGTAAATGCATCATATCCCATCATATTCTGCAATAACTGAGGCAATATGGCAAGCGATGCAAGCAGTACACCGTTCAGAAGTATTAACATTGATGTTCCGCAGAAGAAATTGGCATCTTTTAAAACATCGAGTTTTATAAGCGGATTTTTCCCCTTAATCTGGGTATAAAAGAAGCAAATACAACCTGTTACGGCAATTGCAGTAAGCCAGCATATCCATGGTGCATTAAACCAGTCCGCATCATTACCTTTATCAAATACTATCTGCAAAGGCACAAGCCAGACACAAAGCCATAAAAATGCAAATTTATCAAGATGAACATTTTTCTGTCTTCTTGCATACGGAGGATCTTCAAGGAATTTTTTGGCAAGTGCTATACAGAAAAACCCGAACGGCACATTAATAAAGAAAATATACGGCCAAGACCAGTTTTCCGTAATATATCCGCCCATAACAGGCCCTAATATAGGTGCAACAACAACTACAAGGCCGAATACAGCCATCGCCTTGTTTCTTGCTTCACCCTTAAAGCATTCCATGGTAATTGCCTGAGCCATAGGCATCAAGCATCCGCCGCCAATACCCTGCATTGCACGTGCTATAACAATCATACCAATAGAAGTTGATACCCCGCACAAAAATGATGCAATAGTAAATACAAACACACCCACCATAAACAAGTTTTTTCTTCCGAGAAGTTTACAGAAGTAATCAATCATCGGTATAACAATACTGCTCGCCATCAAATAGCTTGTCAAAACCCATATGGATTCCTGATCGCTGACCGAATATGAACCTGCAATATGCGGCAGTGCAACGTTTGCGACTGTTTCATCTAATGCATACATAAAAGTTGCAAGCATTACAGGCATAATAATAAGCCACGGATTATTTTTAGGGGTCCATTCTTCTTGTTGTACTGCGGTGTTTGTATTATTTTCTGACATTGTAAATCCTTTTTTTATGGAAGATAGGAAACCATTAAAGCTGACAGAGGTCAGGAAGCCCGGAAGGCAGGCTATTTTCATTTAAAGATGGGTTGGTAAAATTATTCAAAAACCTATTACTGATACCAGCTTGACATCCTGCCCTCTTGCCCTCCGTTTGCTTTAATGCCTATCCTCATATCTTCCTACCTTCTTACCATCTAATTACTATTTTACTCTTACTTTCGGAATAACTGACATGCCCGGAACTACGTTATATTTTTCTGTGTCATACTTTTCCGTAAACACGATTTTTACCGGAATTCTCTGTACGATTTTTACGAAAGAACCAACTGCATTTTCAGGCGGGAACAAACTTGATTTTGCGCCTGATGCACGCTGGATACTGTCAATTTTTCCCTTAAAAACATGATCAGGATAGGTGTCGATTTTAATATCAACAGGCTGACCCGGTTTCATGTGACGGAGCTGGTTTTCTTTAAAGTTAGCAACAACCCAGACATCTTCAGGAACAATTACAAACAAAGGAGCGCCGACATTAACGTACATTCCTTTTTCAACACGTCTTGACGCAACCGTTCCGTTTTGAGGCGCATAAATGTTTGTATAGCTCAAATTAAGTTTAGCCTTATCTCTCAAAGCTTTTGCTTCTTTCAAATCCGCATCGGCAACTTTATTGCCTCCCTGAGATAATAATGACTCTTCTGCCTTTGTTAAGTTTGCCTGAGCAGAATCATATTTTGCTTGAGCAGCGTCAAGAGTCTGTTTTGATACAGCACCTTTTTCATAAAGGTTTGTATATCTGTCTAAATCTTTTTTTGCCACATCAATATTTGTCTGCATTGCCTTAAAATTAGCCTGAGCATTTTTCTGATCAAGCAAAATTCTTTCATATCTGGCCTCAGCCTGAGCCAGAGCAATTTCGTAATCTGCAGGATCTATTTTTGCAACCAGATCGCCTTCTTTTACCTTCTGGTTATCAGTTACATAAGATTCAATAATCTGGCCGCTTACCCTCGGCGCAACCTGAACGGTTGTAGTTTCCACATAAGCATCGTCTGTTGATTGATACATCAACAGATCATGTATAAAATATGCACCGCCCACAAGCAGCAGCACTATTGCAGCTCCTGCAATATACCTTTTAAACGGTTTGTGCTCTTTTTTACCTTCTTCCTGTTGAACATCCTGTTCTTCAATATTTGTATTTTGTTCTTCCATTTTCTACCTCTTATTAAATTATATATTTATCTGTACTACTTTTTCCAATTCAAGTCTGAAAGATTTCAAAGTTTCCTGCACCCTCTCAATATCTTCATCAGAAATCGTTTTTGTTACACTCTCAAGATATTGTTTCACTTTTTTATTAATTGTGTCAAGTTCTCTCAAACCCCTTTCGGTTATACCCATTTTTTTTACTAACCTGTTGTTTTTTGTGTCAATAAATCGTGTAATAAATCCTTTTTGTTCCAGCGAATCTAAAATTCTTCCGGTATTTGCCCTGTCTTTTAATATAAGCTTTGCAAGATCTCTCTGACAAATCCCCGCATTAACAGAAACAGTATCCAGTGCAGCATATTCATCAAGAGATAAGTCTATTTCCAACTTTTCAAACAACTGGGTTGTTACTTTTTTCATTAACCTTGAAGTCTGTTCGAGTTCGTAATGTATGCTGTCTGTATAATGTAATTTACAATCTTTCATATCTTATATTCTTAATTATAATTTATTTTATTATTTATATATTATGTTGTAAAAAAAATATGTTGCATTTACAACAATATTATGCTAACATAGTAATTGTAAAAATGCAAGAGCGGATTTTTGGTAGGGCGCCGCGCGAGTGAAACGAGCCCAGCCCGTGAGTTTGAGCCGGACGTTACTCCGGCGAAAACCCAAAAATCCAAGACAAAAATTAATAAAGAGGATAAAAACGGAGGCAAAGCCTCTGACATAAAGAAAATAAGTACCACAAAAATCTATGAAGAGGATAAAAAAAGTGAAAAAGGTTATATCAATAGCATTATTAGCTAGTATTATAAGTATGAATACCTTGCCTGTGTTTGCAGTTGAAGAAAATGCGAAAGCTTCTACCGCTACCCCGAAACAATTCAAAAGCATGGTTTCCAAAAACAAAAAAACTTCTGATGATTATAAATTCGCTTATATTAACATGAACTGGTGGGATAATTTTGATGATGAAATTTTAACATCATATATTCAAAAAGCTATTATAAATAACTACGATTTGAAAATGGCAACTTTGAATGTAGAAGAATATTACCAGAATGTTAAAGCACAGTTTGCAAATGAGCTTCCCTCTGCTACGGCAGGATTTGGCCCCGGGTGGTTCAAAATGCCAGGAAGCACAAGCACTGACATCAATTTCGGGTTACCAATTATCGTTCAATATGAAGCCGATATTTTCCTGAAAAACCACAATAAAACTAAAGCCGTAAAAAAACTTTACGAAGGTTCAAAACAGGATGAACGTGCAGCCTATATTTCCGTTGCATCAGCAGTAGGTTCAACTTATTTCAATATAATTAATCTTGATAAAATGATTGATTTACAGGAGCAAATTGTAAAAATAAGACAGGAAATATATGATTTGATGCTCGCAAGCAATAAAGAAGGACTTACTTCAACTGCTGACACCGTCAGAGCAAACAAATCACTTGTTCAAGGCCAGACCGATTTAATAGAATTGAAGAAACACAGAGAGCAAATGTTACATCAGTTAAGCGTACTTATCGGCGAAAGCCCCGAGAATGCAAATTCACTTGAAAGAAAATCGCTTGATGATATCAATTACAAACTCGCCGTACCCTCACAAATTCCCTCGGAAATCATTACAAACAGGCCTGATTATCTGAAAGCGGAATTAATGGTTGAAAAAGCAGGAATTGATGTTAAAGTCGCTAAAAAAGAATTTCTGCCTTCAATTAATATTTTAGGCGGTGCAGTATTTAATGCAGGTGATTTGGGCAGCCTGTTTACTACAAAAAACATGCTCTTAGGGCTTGCCGGCGGATTGATGACACCGTTATTTCAGGGCGGTTCGTTGATTGCAAATTTGAGATTGAAAAAAGCTGCTTATGAAAGAATTCTGCAAAATTACTACAAAACAAATCTAACAGCAATTCAGGAAGTCAATGACGCTCTTGTTGCTGCAAAACTCGATAAAGATAAGATGCTTCAAACTGAAAAGCAATTCAATCTTGAAAAAGCAGATTACAAATACAGCGAAAACAAATTTGATGAAGGCACAATTTCCAAACTTGATTTAATCCAGTATCAGGAAAACCTTCTGACAATCGAAAAACTCGTTGCACAGCAAAAGATAGAATGCATGACAGATGCAATCAGCTTGTACAAAGCAACGGGAAGCAAACCGTATGACTATGTAAACTAAATTCACATATAATCATCACCTCTTTACTTTAAGAAATTTAAAGTAATGTGCCGGAAATCCTCACTGTTTCCGGCATTTTTTTACACTACGTACGTAGATACATTAAATGTTTCATTAAATTTCCTATTAAGTTAGTGGCTATGCACCGTATAATTCCTGACGTTTTTTGAGTACAACAGGATTTTTCAGGTATTCGTCGTATTTGTTGCGCATATTGATGTAGCCTTTAGGTGAAATTTCGATTATTCTGTCTGCCACGGTTTGAATTAGCTGATAATCCTGCGATGTAAAAAGAATTGTCCCCGGGAAATCAATCATTGCATTGTTCAAAGCGGTAATTGCTTCTAAATCGAGGTGGTTTGTAGGTTCATCAAATATCATAACATTAGCTTCAGCTATCATCATTTTAGCAAACAGGCAGCGGACTTTTTCGCCGCCTGACAGAACATTAACCTTCTTATCTGCATCATCGCCCGAAAACAGCATTCTGCCCAAATATCCGCGTAAAAAGTTCACGTGCTGATCAGGCGAATACTGTGCAAGCCACTGCATTATTGTCAGATTATTTTCAAAATAGAAGTTGTTATCTTTCGGGAAATACGAATGTGTTGCCGTTACCCCCCAGATAACTTCTCCGCTGTCAGGTTTTACTCGATCCTCTAAAATATCAAAAAGATTTGAGATTATAAACGGGTCTCGGGCTATGAATGCAACTTTTTCTCCCTGATTGATTTCAAAGCTCAAATTTTTGATTAAAAGCCCGCCGTCAACGGTTTTGTTGAGGTTTTTAACCTGAAGAACGTCTTTGCCGGGGATTTTATTGTAAGTAAATCTGATTCTCGGGTATTGTCTTGAGGATGGTTTAATTTCTTCAAGGGACAACTTATCGAGCATATTTTTTCTGGAAGTAGCCTGTTTTGCTTTTGAGGCATTTGCGCTGAATCGTGCAATAAAGGCTTTTAGTTCTTCCATTTTTTCTTCGGTTTTCTTATTTTGTTCTTCTTTCTGTTTCTTGATTAGCTGGCTTGCTTCAGACCAGAAAGAGTAGTTGCCTGTGTAGAGCTGAATATTTTTGTAATCAATATCTGCCATGTGCGTGCAGACATTGTCAAGAAATTTTCTGTCGTGTGAAACTACAATAACAAGGTTCTGAAAATTTATTAAAAATTCTTCAAGCCACGAAATTGTGTTTAAGTCAAGGTGGTTTGTAGGTTCGTCAAGCAGAAGGATATCCGGGTTTCCAAATAATGCCTGCGCTAATAATACACGGACTTTTTCGCTTCCTGCAAGCTCCGACATCTGTTCATAATGAAGTTCATCGGGAATTCCTAAATCAGATAATAAAGACGCAGCCATAGCTTCTGCCTGCCAGCCGTCAAGAGCAGCAAATTCTTCCTCGAGATGCGCAACTTTAATCCCGTCTTCATCCGAAAAATCTGGTTTTGAATATAATGCATCACGTTCCTGCATAATGTCGTAGAGTTTTTTATGCCCCATAATTACGGTATCAATAACTTTGTAATTATCAAAAGCAAAATGATCCTGACGCAAAACCGCAACTCTCTGTCCTTTTGAAATATGCACTTCACCGGATGTCGGTTCAATATCTCCTGCAATAACTTTCAAAAGTGTACTTTTTCCGGCACCGTTTGCGCCTATGACTCCGTAACAGTTACCGGGGGTAAATTTAATGCTTACATTTTCGAATAATGTCTGTGAACCGAATCTTACGGTCAATTTATCTGTTGTTATCATACTTTTCCCTATTTATATTAATCAGCTTGATTTTTATTATAGTACAAAAATACAAAAATTTCTGCTCTTTTGTCTAATGTTTTTATACATGGAAGGTTAGAAAATACTTTTATGAAAGTACCGCCTGTAAAAATTCACACCGCAGCCCCGAAAGTTATGAAGCCTAAAAAGCCGACACCTGTTAAAGATGCGCTTGTTGTATCGGGTTACTGCAGTCTGCCTATAGCCTTTTACGAGGGTGCAAATTTGTTGGTAAAATTTATAAATAAAAAGTATAATGATAAAAATTATGAAAATAATTGTTAAAAATTGTAATAATAAACTGAAATTTTAGCAATTAGTTTTTTATATTATTTTTAATTAAAATGTGTGGTAAAGCAGGAAAGGTTATTTTTATGGATAGTATAAATGAATATTCTTCAGTAATGTCTAATCTATATACGTTGAATACTCTTAATAATCAACCAGTCAAAACAGCCAGCAATATAAATTCTACAAATAAATTTGAAAGAACCCCTGAGAAAGATACAATTTCATTTTCCGGTTCAAATAATAATTCCGAAAAAGTTCTTGATGAACTGGATATTGATGTAAGAAACGGTTTTTTAGGTATGGGTAAACGAACCATAAAAGGTAAAATTCTAAACAAACAAATTGATTTAAAATTGGATACCGGTACTTTTACTGATGATGTAAAACTTATAGGAACAATTAATGGTAAACCTGTTAAATTAAAATTAAAAGATTACAAATTAACAGGCACTTTGGCAGATGAAGACCGAGATTTGATACCATATCTAAAAATGTTTATGTCTGACAAACGCACATATGATAATAATTTGGAGATGATGGCAATAGCTATTTAATAAAGCGAAGTATTCCCGCCAGAATGATTATTAGAAGATAGGAGGGTAGACAATTTACGTTAACCAGCCTATCTTCCTATCTTCTTACCCTTTAAATTTTTCTTCTTCTAAAAATATAACACTTATATTCTTTTAAATATCAATGACGTATTAATCCCGCCGAAGGCAAAGTTGTTTGACATTACATAATCCGTTTTTATTTCTCTGCCCTGCCCTTGAATATAATCCAGTTTCCCGCATTCGGGGTCAATTTCCGTTAAATTCAGGGTTGGATGGAACCAGCCTCTGTTCATCATTTCTATACTTAAAATCGCTTCAATTGCACCGCAGGCACCAAGCGTGTGGCCTGTGTAGCTTTTTGTGGAACTGACGGGAACTTCTCTTTTAAATACCTGTTCTGTCGCCCATGTTTCTGCTAAATCTCCCTGAACGGTTGCTGTACCGTGTGCATTTACATAACCTATTTTGTCAGGTGTCAAATTTGCATCTTTAAGCGCAAGTTCAAGCGCGGTTTTCATGGTTTCTCTATTGGGATTTGTAATATGTGTTCCGTCAGTGTTTGTGCCGAAACCTGTGATTTCTGCATAAATTTTTGCCCCGCGTTTTTTTGCGTGTTCATATTCTTCAAGAATTACTGTTCCTGCGCCTTCGCCGAGCACAAGCCCGTCGCGGTTTTTATCAAAAGGCGAGGGGGTTAATTTCGGAGTATCGTTTTTCAAACTTGTTGCATACAATGTGTCAAAAATTGCAATTTCCGTTGCATGAAGTTCTTCGCCGCCGCCTGCAATCATTACTGTTTCATAACCGTTTTTGATTGTTTCATAGGCATATCCGATGCCCATTGAGCCTGATGTACAGGCAGTTGAACAGGGAACAAGGCGGCCTGTGGTTTTTAAGTAAAGCGAAATATTTACAGGAGCAGTCTGGGGCATCATTTTTACATATGAACCTGAATTCAGACCCCTTACCACTTTATCAACCTGCATTCCGTAAAAATCTATTATTGCATCAAGTGAGCCTGATGAAGAACCATAGCTTACACCTGTCTGCCCGTTTGTAATAATTTCATCACCGAGAAGCCCCGCATCTTCAAGAGCCTGTTCCGATGTTCTGACAGCCATAATTGATAAAGGCCCCATTGTACGGGTAACTTTTCTGTTATAAGTCGGCGGAATTTCAAAATCTTTGACATGTGCTGATAGTCGTGTATTCAGTCTTTGATACTGGTCAAGGTCTTTATTATATTCAACACAATTTTCAAGTTTTAATAAACTTTCGAAACAAGCATCAATATTGCTTCCTAACGGGCTTGTGAGCGCCATTCCCGTAACAACTACACGTTTTGTCATAAGTAAAGCCCTCCGTTTACGGAAATTACCTGCCCTGTAATGTATGATGCGTCTTCGCTCATAAGATAATTTACAAGGCTTGCAACCTCTTTAGCCTCACCTAATCTTTTCATCGGGATTAATTTTTTGACCTCATCCAGCGGAACATCTTTTATCATATCGGTATTAATTACCCCCGGAGCAATACAGTTTACTGTAATCCCCCGCTTTGCAAGCTCAAGCGCAAGAGATTTTACGGCACCTATAATTCCCGCTTTTGATGCGGAATAATTTACCTGCCCGCGGTTGCCTGAGAGCGCGGCAACAGAAGACATAGCAATAATTCTTCCCTTAATTCTGTTTGAAATCATCGGCATTACAAGAGGTTTTAGGACATTATAAAATCCTGTCAGGTTTGTTGAAATAACTTCATCCCACTCATCACCTTCCAGAACCGGGAAAACATTATCTCTTGCAATTCCGGCATTCAAAACAATTCCGTAATAAAGTCTGCCTTCAAGGGCAGATGCGCATTCTTCCCTGTTTTTAATATCGAATTTTAAAATTTCCGCATTCCGCCCCAGAGCTTTTATTTCATCGGCGGTTTCTTTTGCTTTTGCTTCGTTGCCTGCGTAATGGACATCAATATCAAACCCGTTTTTTGCAAGATAAAGTGCAGTTTCTTTGCCTATACCTCTGCTTGAACCTGTAACTAAAACTCTTTTTAAATTAGTCTCACCCATCATAATTCCTTTAAATAAGCTTCTGCATCTTTTGGCTGGAATGCATTTACGGAAGCTTTTGCCACCTCTTCATTTTCATTATAAATTAAACATTCAAATGAGACAAGTTCGTTATCTCCATAAATTTCTTGTGCAGTTATGGTGTATGTTTTGCCATTCTCAAATTTTTCCAACTTATTTTCATAAAGCCTTGTACCGAGAAGAAATCCGATTTTCGGAATAGTTTGGCCTGCTTTATAATAAGCGTAGCACCCGATAGTCTGTGCCATAAATTCAATCCCGGCAAGCGGAGAAATACCATTGATTTCTTTATCAAAAAATATTTTATCTTCACTTATTTCAACAGATGTTTTGACAAATTTTTTATCCATATCGACTTCTAAAATTTTGTCAATCAAAATCATTGGTCTGTCATGCGGAAGAACATTTTCTAATGATGGAAAAAGTCTACTTCCTTCTCCACTGCCGCGGGAGAAGGTGGCGGAGCCGGATGAGGGGGAATGTTTTCCTAGTATCACAACCGCATTTGTTCCGCCAAACCCGAATGAGGTGCACATACAGGTATTTATATTTTTCTGCGGAGTATCTTTATTAACAAGATTGATTTTAGGCAGAGTTTCATCGTATTCTCCGTCAAATTCGTGGATTGGCAAGGCTCTTTGACCTTTTAAAATCTCATAACATATATAAGTTTCAACGCTTGCGGCAGCTCCCAGACAATGTCCTGTTGAAGGTTTTGTGGCACTTGCAGAAACTTTATTGCCGAAAATTTTGTAAATTGCATTTGCTTCCATTAAATCGTTTGAAATAGTCCCTGTACCGTGAAGGTTTATGTAATCTATGTCATCAGCTTTTAATCCTGCATTATCAAGTGCCTGTTGAATTGCAATTGCTGCCTGAGTACCTTCCGGATCAGGGGTTGCGGAATGATAAGCGTCTGATGTTTCTCCGATACCAAGCAGTTGGATATAATATTCTGCATCTATTCCGTTCATTTTATTTGCAAAAAACTGTTTATCCGTCTTTAATTGATGGTGATTAATTTTATAACAGCCTGCCCTCTTGCCCTCCTGTCCTTCTGCCTTCTGTTGTGTCAGCAGAAACAAAGCTCCGCCTTCACCCAGACTTATTCCCGAACGGTTTTTGGAAAACGGATTTGTTTTTTGATGAGATAAAACTTCCAGTGCATGAAACCCGTATGTCGGCATAGGGGCTAAAGCATCAACTCCGCCTGCGATTACAGCTTTGCAGACGTTGTTTTCAAGAAGTTTTACGGCTGTTGAAAAAGCTTTTATCCCTGATGTGCAGGCAGTAGACACTCCTGCTGCGTAATTTGTTGTTCCTAGATACCATTTCAAAAATTCAGCGGGGTTGCCGAGTTCTGCATGATGTTTATTTTCTGTAATTTCAAATTCTCCAATACCTGCATTCGTAGTTCCTATAACAATTCCGATTTCATTTTTCTCAAACCCCGTTAAATCGAGTTTATCAACAAGGTATTTTAAAATTCTGTTACAGCGCAGGTCGTATTTGGGATTATCAATCGGGTCAAACTCTCTTTCAATTTTGCCGAAATAAAATTTACTGCCTTTAACTATAGTGTCGTCAGGAGTTAAATGGTCTGCAAAAATTCCGCTTGCATCTGTAATAAAAATTCCATTCATGATAATATGTTACCATGAATACGCTGGAATTTTATATAAAAAAGATTGCCTGGTCAACAGGTGAAAATCTTGATTTGTCGCAAATTCCCATGATGATGCGCAGAAAATTGTCGCCTGCTGGAAAAATTGCGTTGAGTACAATTTTGCAATGTTTTGACAGCGAAGATGTTAGATTGGTTTATGCTTCCCGATACGGTGAATTGGAACGGGTTGTAAAGCTTATTAAACAAGAACATGAAGAAAACGAGATTTCGCCCGCGGGGTTTAGTTTTTCCGTTCACAATTCAACAATAGGGCTTTTTTCGCTTATAAATAATCTGCATTCTTCTTACAATTCGATTGCAGCAGGTGAGGAAAGCTTTTCAGCCGGTCTTTTAGACGCTGTTATGAATAAGGAGAAAACTCTTTTTTGTTTTGCTGAATCAGTAGACAGATTTGAAAGTATTTCAATGCTGATTGATTTTGAACAGGGCGAACATGTGAGAATTGTTCCTAATTGCAAAAATCTGCCTTCTAACAATTTTAATGAATTTTTAAAAGGCGGACGCTATATCTGCCCGCTTTATATTCTGGAGAGGGTGAATGATTAGATTTATCCGTGGATTTTTTGTTGTGATGCTTTTTACATTTTTTGGCATCGGATCTTTGATTTTGAGTTTTGTATTTTTGCCTGCGGGCGGAATTTTTTTGAAAGGTGAAAAGAAAAGAGAATTTTTTTCACATATAATTCATAAACTGTGGCATGGATACACACAGCTTTTTGTAATATTTGGTTTAATCAAATTAGATTTGAGAAATATTGAACAAATGCGCGGCAAAATTATTGTATCAACGCACCCTTCTTTTATTGATATTCTAATTTTGATAGGACTTTACGACAATTCTCTCTGCCTTGCAAAAAAAGAAATTCTTAACAATATTTTTATGAAAAATATAGTAAAAAATGTTTATATTCCAAACAACGTTGAGCTTGATGAATTTAAAGAAATTTGTAAAGAAGCATTGAATGACGGGTATAACATAATAATTTTTCCTACAGGTACAAGAACCGCTGCAGGCGAAGATTTAAAAATTCACAAAGGCGCAGCGGCATTGCAAATTGACACAGGTGCAGATATTATTCCCGTAAAAATCGAATGCGATTATCCTTTTTTACAAAAAAACAGACCTGTTTATGATGCCGGTGTCAGAGTTATAACCTACAAAATAACCCAGCTTGCACCGATTAAACTTTCAGAATTTTCTGAAAAATCAGAAATTAAATTGCGAAAAGAAATTTCGGATAGAATTAAATCGGATTTTATGCGTAAATATATGCCAACAGAGGATATGAAGGTTAGAGGGTAAGCTATTTACGGTGAGCTTTAGCGCACGAAAAAAATTACTCTCATTTGCTCAGAGATAAAAAATGATTTCTGTCATTCTGAGGCTTCGGGAGCGGAAAGAATCCAGCCGGTTATAGATAATACCCTCTCCTTGAGGGGGTGAGACAATAAATAAGATAAGAGGGTAGACGGATAGGAGGATAGGAAGATAAGCTTTTTAACGCAAATGGCCTACCTTCATATCTTCCTATCTTCTAAACAATTTTGATATCCACTTCTGTTCTGTGTTAACACTATGTCTGCAAGGGAGGGAAATTTATTATGATAAATCTTTACCCTCTTACCATACTAACTCCTTATTTTCGAAAGGAGGTTAATATATTAAATTTGGTACTTATTCATGTGTGACAAGGTAGATGTTGTTTAGTGTAGCTATATAAGTCTCTTAAATTTCCGGTTTCTGTTTTATTCTCTTATTTTATGTTTGCGGCCAAATAGATGCCATTTTTTATGGACAGGGCAAAGCACGTTATTCTGTTCCCCGTAATACATATTCTGACCAAAAGGCCTAAGTTTTGGGTCACGTTTATAAAAGGCTTTATTTTTCAGGCAATATTTAATTTCTTTTTTCTCCATTTTTCTTATGGAGTTATATTTTGATTTTTGTTCTGAATTAAGAATTGATTTAAATTCTTTATCATATTTTTCACCGGTTTTTTTCATGCATTTTTCTATATTTTTAACAACTTTCTGCTGTTTTTTTATTGCGGATTCAGATACCCCACTGTGGGCACACATTTTCGAGAGAACGTATTTTTCCTGTTCATACTGTTTAAAAATTTGAGCGAGTGCATCATATCTTTTTTTATCAATAACGTCTTTGCATTTCTGCTGATCGTTTGAAAGATTTAAAACATTATATAAAGTTGCGCGTTCATTGTACATTGATTTCATTAATTCAAGACATTTGGTATTCTTGCTGCATCCACATTCGGTTCTTTGGTTTTCAGCAAAAATAGTTGTTTCTTCGCAGATTGCAATGGTACCTGACAGGGTAAAAATTATGGTTAGTACATATAAAAATTTTTTCATTAAAGTTTCTCTCTTTCTCTGTAAAAATTATCTCATAATATTTTACTTTATTCAAGATTTTGTAATATACTCATTTTATGGAGGACATGAGTTTAAGAAATTACGCATATATTGGAGATGCAGTGTGGGAATTATTTATTCGTGAAAAGACAACCAGATTGACCTGTAATGCAAAGGAGCTCCATAAAATTACAACTAATAATGTAAAAGCTTCCTTTCAGGCTGAGTTGCTGCATGATATGGAAGATATTTTGACCTGTGAAGAGAAAGACATTGCGCGTCGTGCAAGAAATCTTCCAATACCTATCGCCAGACGTCAGATTCAGACGGCTTACAGACAGGCAACAGCATTTGAAGCCCTTGTCGGATTCTGGCATATGCATGACAATGAACGTTTAAATTGTATTTTTAACCGGCTTGAAGATAAATTATTAATCACTAAATCTTAAAAAAAACATTTAACCGGAGGATATAATTTTTTAAATTTATATGTATATTATAAAAATATAAAAATTGGAGGTTTATTTTATGAAAAGAGATTATCAGGAATTAATTAACAACTATCAAGGCGGCGATTTAGATCTGTCTGGCTGCGAAATCAAAAGTCTTGAACTAGGACACATTGAAGGCAGCCTTAATTTATCAAAATGTGTAATCGGAAAATTGTCAATCGGCTGGGTTTCAAACACACTGGATCTGTCAGGTGCGGATATTAAAAAAATTGAAACTCCCATTGATGCAAACAATGTTAATATGTCAGGCGCTAAAATCGGTAAATTGCCCGAACATATTTGGACTGACAGCTTAACTATGGAAAAAAGTAATATTGAAAAATTAAATACTGATATAAGAGCAAATGTTTTCAATATTAAAGGTACAAAAATTACATCATTGCCGAAAAATTTGAAAGTACACAAACTTATAACAGATTCAAAAACAGCAAAAAATCTTTCATTATTGACATTAAAACAGTGTGATGAACTGGTAATGGATAATTGCATTTATTTTGAACAAAGTGATCTTGTAGAAAATTATAATTTTTCAAATATAGTATCATCAAGCGATATTGAAATGGTTTGTGCATGCAATTAATTTCTACATAATAAAATAAAAAAAAACGGTTCTTTGGAGTTTTCAAAAAGCCGTTTTTTTTGTTTAAAATCTCAAAGGGTAATCTTTTGGAATCTTCCAGCCGTTCATTTGAATTAATGCCGTACAGTATGCTCTTTCATTACTTACATCTTCTTTACACCCCAGTGCACTGTCATTTCTCAGCATTTCCTCTGTTCCGTCCCACCTATACATATAAGGTTCTACACCCTTATTATAGTGATATTTGTGAAGTGCGCTTGTATTACAGGGTTCAAATAAAAATGTGAAATATTTAGTTCCGGAAAGATTTTTATTTCTTGTAATTGTGCCGTCTTCGCTTTCCAATTTCTTATAATCTTTTGCCTGAGGATAAAATAATATACTTGAAGCGCTAATCATCGCCAGGCTTCCGTCCGGAAAATATGCAAGAATTTTACTATCACTATTTCCGTCAAATTTAGCATCCGTCAAATTAAGATACGGTCTTAAATATTTGTTAAACCATGCAGTAGTTTTCGGGGTAGTATTGTTCCCGTTTTCATCCTGATAAAATCCGTTTTCCAATTGTTCCCAATTCATTTTATCGCCATATTCTGCTTCAGCAAGATTTATAGCCTGATTCATAGTGCTGTAGAATTTGGCAAGTCTAGTTTCAACAATAGATTTTTTGTGATTTGTAATTAAAGTCGGTAAAGTTAATGATGCAACAATTCCGATAATCCCAAGAGTTATTAAGACTTCTGCTAATGTAAACCCTTTTAAATCCTTTCTACAAGCGGTATTCACGGGGGGAGGGCAATCTTTAACGCTTTCAAATTCATAATTTTGACCTCCTTTTTTATTTTATTATATAATATATTTAGAAATTTTTCAAGTTAAAATGATAAAAAACACTTTACAAAAAAAAATCAGCATGTACAATAAATATTGTAACCTATAAATAACTAATGGGGGTTTAGCTCAGCTGGTAGAGCACCTGCTTTGCACGCAGGGGGTCAGGAGTTCGAATCTCCTAACCTCCAAAATAAAAGGGACATCGAAAGATGTCCCTTTTATTTTGGTTTGTCTTGGTATGAGAACCTTCAAAATGCGTCAGCATTTAAGGAGTACGAGCGCGAGTGAGCTGAGGCTGGAGTGCTTTTGTTGTAAGGGCGTTAAGCCCTGAAAACAAAACACGGAATTGCCGTTAAACGCGAACGAGCAAGACAATCTCCTAACCTCCACCATTTCAAACAAATAGAACCATTGGAAATAGCACCTTCGGGTGCTTTTTTAGTGTTTGGGGGAAATTGTTTGGCGGAAAAATTATTTGTTAATATACTACAGACTTTTCTTTCAGCATAGTCGCTATAGTGTATCAGGAATTTTGAGATAAAGTATCGCAAGTTTGAGATATTTAGTCGGAAAGATATTATAAATTTCCCATTTTCTGTAGTTTTTCCAGTCCTGACACAAAATAAATAACCTGTGTAATATTATCAGAGTTAAGAGTCGTTTTTGTTGCGAGTAGTTCTCTTAATTCGTCTTCAAAAGTTTTTTCAGGAATATTTTGTTCTTTATGTTCAAACAAAATGTCCGCCAGAACAAACAATTCATCATTGAATTTTAAGGCATCACTAAGTTGTTTAATAGTAATAGCTTTTGGAAAATTAGCCATTTTACCGTTTTCAAGTTTAGTTATTAGAGCCGCACTGACGCTTGATAGTTTTTCTAACTCTCTTAAACTTAATTTTAAAGCCAAACGCCTTTGCTTGATTACAGTGCCGAATTTAATAAGTTGTGTATGTTTGTCCATAATCCACCTCAAAAGAATAGTATCATAATTCAAATAACAAATCAACACTGTTGACAAATATGAAAAACAATGATGTATTATATATTATTCAACAAATATTGAGAAATATATTTTTTTACACAAAAGCAAAGGGAAAATATACATGGCAAATTTGAGAAACTTTATCAATGCAATCGCAAACGACAATAGAATTTACACGGCAGAAGACATCGGGAAAATGACAAGCAATGAATTTATGGCAAATGAAAAAGCCATAGATTATCA
>CALVCJ010000002.1 GCA_944326015.1 Candidatus Gastranaerophilales bacterium | reverse complement strand
GGTGTGATGGAGAAAATTCCTGTTGACAGTGTAAGAAAACAGTTTGAGGTTAATACTTTTTCACATCTTGATTTTACGCAGAGGCTTTTACCTTTGCTGAATGATGGTAAAGTTATTAATATAAGCTCAATGTCAAGTTTTGGTATTTTCCCTTTTGTGGCGCCGTATTGTGCATCTAAAAGAGCTCTGGATATATTATTTAATGCTATGTCTATTGAGAGCGGTTTGAAAGTAATTTCTGTTAAACCTGGTGTAATTGCTACTCCTCTTTGGGAAAAGTCGATTGAATTAAATAAAGATTCAATTAACAATTGCGCTGGTTATGATAAGGAAATGGAGTACATGATTGCAAATGCACACAAAAATGCCAGGAAAGGATTAAATGTTAACAATGTTGTTGATTTAATTGTGAAAGTTGATGCTATGCAAAACCCTAAAGCTTCTTATACAGTCGGCGTTGACGCAAAATTCGCGGAGTTTATTTCTAAGCTTCCTCAGGATTTAATAAATATTTTAATAAAATATAGCATAAAAACTAAGATTTCTTCCGTAAAATAATTTCGTAATTTAGAATGTCTAAAATTTCAGCTAATTCCGTAACTCTGAATGTTTTATTCCGCAGTTTGTTACTTAAATTCCTGATACTGTCTGTTTTATTATATTTTTGATTAACCAGTGCTTTTACTTTAGTAACTGTTAATCCCTCTATTGCAGATAAGTATTTAATTTGTTGAGTCAGATTTTCAGTTTCAAGTTTTATTTCTCTTTCCATTAAAAAATAATACTATTTTATGATGAATTATGACAATATATATTGACTTATTTCACTAAATAGTGTAAAATATGTATATTATAATGTATAAATATCAAGGGAGCTGTTTTATGAATAAAGGATTTACTTTAGCCGAGGTATTAATTACGCTTGGAATAATCGGGATTGTTGCAGCGCTTACTATGCCGGCATTAATAAGTAATCATCAGAAAAAAGTTGTTGTTACACGTCTTGAAAAGTTTTATACCAATATTAATCAGGCAATAAAATTGTCGGAGGCTGAAAACGGCGGTTGTGAAAACTGGACATATCCTTCAAACTCTGCATCCCCTGATATTGCCACAAAAGAGTTTTTTGATAAATACATGAGAAAATATATGCAGATATTGTCGGAGGAATCATTGCTTTTAAACGTATATGACCCTGATGGAAGTGATAATTATTTTACTAGAGTTCATGTCGTATATTTATCTGATGGCAGTGCTATGACTATTAAATGGTTTGCTGGTTTTGATATCAGCTTTTATCCTAGAGCCTCTGATTTAACCAGTGAGGTTGGTATTTTGAATTCACGTTCAAAGTTTTCTTTTGATTTTATGAAATCTGCGTCTGTAGGACTTGGTAAATGTAGTGTAGAGCCTTATTCCTATAAATGGGATGGAACACGTGAGGGATTAAAGTCACATTCCCGTTACGGATGTTCAAAAAGCGGTAACGGTAATTTTTGTGCAAGACTGATTCAGTACGACGGATGGCAGATTAAGGACGATTATCCATGGTAATGATTACAAAATAATTTATTCGTGCTAAAGTGATTACAAAGAGGTAAATTTTTATGAAAATAGCTTTGTTAAATCACGGGTGTGCAAAAAATCTGGTTGATAGTGAATTAATGCTCGGGCTTCTTGCTCAGAGAGGGCATCAGGTTACGCTTGATGAAAAAGACGCTGATATTGTTGTAATAAATACCTGTTCGTTTATCCATGACGCAGAAAAAGAATCTGTTCAATCAGTACTACAGCTTGTTCATGATGGGAAGAAAGTTATTGTTACAGGCTGTTTACCTCAAAAATATAAAGGTGAGTTGAAAAAAGCTATACCTGAAATTGCAGGTATGATCGGGACTTCTGATATAAAAGAGATAGTTGAAGTTGTTGAACGTGTTGCTGGTGATAAGAAATATGTTGAGCATATATCTGAAAAACCTGAATATATTTATCCGGAAAATATAGAAAGACAACAAATTACTGTTGGTGCTAGTTCTTATATCAAAATAGCTGACGGTTGCAATTATCATTGCGGCTATTGCATAATCCCACAGCTGCGCGGAGAATATCATTCAAGAACTATAGAAAATATTGTAGAAGAGGCAAAAGAACTTGTCGATAAAGGTGTTACCGAAATTGTGTTAATCGCGCAGGATACCACAAGCTACGGTATTGATTTATACGGGAAACAAGCTTTGCCACGACTTCTTGAAGAATTGAATAAAATTGAAGGTCTTGGTTGGATAAGGATAATGTATGCATATCCTTCTCAAATGTCTGATGAATTAATTGATACTATTGCAAAACTTGATAAGGTTGCAAAATATATTGATCTTCCGTTGCAGCACTGTAATGTAGAAATTTTAAAAGCTATGCGCAGACCAGTTATGGATTATGAGGCTCTTATTGAAAAAATAAGAGAAAAAATTCCTGGTGTTGCAATAAGAACTGCATTTATTGTCGGTTACCCTGGCGAAACGGATGAACAATTTAATGAATTATATGAATTTGTAAAGCGTGTAAGATTTGAAAGGATGGGAGTATTTGAATATTCAAGAGAAAAAAATACCGTCTCTTATGCAATGTCTGAGCAGGTGTCCTCTAAGATTAAAAAACAGAGATATAAGAAGTTAATGTCTTTACAGCAGAAAATATCCCGCGAAATTAATAAATCTTATGTCGGGCAAATTATACCATGTATTGTTGAAGGTTACACGGATGATGGGATTGTTTTAATGCGTTCGGAGCATGATGCTCCGGAAATTGACGGAATGGTTTATGCCTCATCGGGTACACAGGTCGTTCCCGGCGATATTGAAGATGTTTTGATAGAACGTGCTGATGAATATGATTTGTTTGGTGTATTACAATTATAATTTCTTATAGTATAATTTCTAATAATACAGGTATACTAATGGAATACGTAGAAAACAGAGAAGTTGAAAAAGAACAGTTAAAAGCTATTTTCAGAGACATGGTTAAGTATTCGCCTTCAAAAATCATAGGCATGCTCGGCAATGCAATTATTGTTCCTGTATACACGAGTTTACTTTCCCCGGAAGAATACGGACTATATTCTTTATCCATAGCTGTTTTGTCGTTTTTGTGCATTATCTTTTCGGATTGGGTAGGACTTTCCGGGTTAAGGTTTTTTAAACGACATCAGATGATTCAGGATATGCCAAAATATTTAACTACGCTTGTTACAATTCTTATTTCAAACATATTTGTAATGTTTTTGGGTGCTTATATTTTCAGGCATAATTTTTATGATTTTTTTAATATTCCTGCAAAATACTTTGCGGCTATTCTGATTTTGATAATTCCTGTTGCTATACGTGCATTGCTGTTTCAACTTTTGCGTGCGCAGTTAAAATCTATATCTTTTACTTTGTCAACTATAATAAACCAGTTTTTGACAATTCTTTTGTCTGTGTTTTTCATAAAATTTTTCCACCTAGGAGCTATGTCTTTGCTTTTGGGTATGGGGGTGTCCATTTCATTGATAGATTTACTTTTGATTTACCAGAGTAATATTCTGTCATGGTTCAGAATTCAAAAGATAGAGTGGCATTCAGTTGTTCCGATTTTTAAATACGGTATACCTATTGCTGCTACTTCATTAAGTGCCTGGATAATTAATCAAAGTAATAAATTTATCATGAATAGTATCCATGGATTTTCACAGGTAGGAATTGTGGGTGTTGCATATGGTTTAACGCTTCCGCTTTTGATGACAATATTTTCAATTATAACGGTTGCGGCAATCCCGCGAATAATAAATATGTATGAGGAAAAAATTGATGTCAGACCTATAATTTCAAGGTTTACAGGGTATTATATTTTAATTTCGCTTCCGGTAATTATTGTAATTTCTCTTTATGCATCTGATTATGTTCAAATGCTTTCTTCAAATGATAAATTTTTAACAGCCTTTAAGTTGATTCCTTACTTTGCGTTTGGAACATTTTTTATGGCTTTAACTGATTATACTACATTGCAGTATCATCTTGCGAACAAAACTTATATTGAATTTATAATAAAGCTAACCTCTGGTATTTCTAATATTGTATTAAATATAGTTTTAATTCCCAAATACGGTCTTGTAGGAGTTGGAATTGCAACACTAGGTGCTAATTTTTTGTATTTTCTTTTAAGTATAACAATTGTTTTACCAGGATTAAGTCTAATATTTCCGCGCCTTATTTTATCAAGAATGTTTGGAGCTTTTATTCCCTGCTGTTTTTTGTATTATTTATTTGCTAAATTTATTCATATTCCTGCATTATTTGAAATGTTTTCATTAATTTTTGTATTTTATTTTTGTTACTGGGGATTTTCAAAGACTTTATTGAAACGTGTATCTAAATAAATTTCTTGTTTACATTTGTTCATAATATCGCAAAAAATTTTTTTGTTAGTTTTTTATTAACTTATTGTAATAAAAAATGGAAAAACAATTATTATCTTGATAAAATTATTATACTACGATTTAACTATCTGATATTTTCTCAAAGATTAGGGAAACTGAAAGGAATAACAGGCATGATTAAGATAAAAGCAGGTAAAAGAAAAGCGGTAGCTTCGGCGTTGACATTTTGTTTTTTCCTGCAACAATCTTTTTGTTTACAGGTTTTTGCTACCAATATTTCTGGAGTAACCGGAGTAGACGGAGTTTTTGATATAATTCCTGACGCCTCTAACGGAGGGATAGGTTTTAAAAAATATCCTGATTTCAGCTTGAGTCATGGTGATATTGCAAACCTTATCTTTTATGATTACGGAAAATCTCAGGACATTTCGACATTTGTCAATCTTGTAGATAACCAGATTAATATTCAAGGGCTTGTAAATTCTGTGGGTAAAGACGGCGCTTTTACAAACGGAAATGTAGTATTTGTTTCACCTAATGGAATGGTTGTAGGGGCAAGCGGAGTTTTGAATGTAGGCTCTTTGTCCGTATTGACTCCGGATAATGATGTTTATGACCAATATAAAGGCAGCCTGAGGCGTCCTTCTTTAATTAAGGATTATGAATCTTATTTGAGTGCAGAAGGTACAGGTTCTGTACAGATTGACGGTAAAATTCTTGCACGTAACCTTGTTGATATAAATGCTGCAAATGTTAATATTTCTGATAATGCGTTAGTAATGGCTGGGGTGAAAGATAATACTTATATCAATTCAAACTCACAGGCTGAAGTTTTATTTAACAAGCTTGTTAATGCAGATAATTTGAATAGTGCAAATGCCTTCGCTAATGATAACGGCAGTATTGTTATAAAATCTTACGGTTCGACAGGCGGAACTGAAATCAGTGCTCAGATGAAAAACTTTGGAGCAGGTAATGTTGAAATAACAAATTCCGGTTCAAAAGGTATAGATGTCAGCGGTATGATTTCGAACGGTAATGGTAATACATTGGTTGTAAATTCAGGCGGTTCGGTTGATGTCTCTGGATCTTTTATAAATAAAAATGGCGATTTGTCGATTGATAACACCGGGACCGGGGTTAAAATTTCAGGTTCACTTGAAAATTCAAATGGACTTGTTAATATTTCCAACACAGGGATTGACGGTGTCAATGTGGGAAGTGCTGCAAATATATCAAATACTACAGATTCTGTTAATATTACAAATTCAGGAGCTGGTGGTGTTAATGTAAAAGGTGTTGTAAATGCAAATGGAATTAATATTACGAATAAGAATTCCGACGTTGTTATTGGCAATACAAAAGGAAAAGATTACTTGACATCTACCTCACATATTAATATAAAAATTGAAAATGGCAGCCTGTTGAATGCAGGGACAAAAGCTAATCTTATAAAAGCCGGTGGTAATTTTAATGCTGAAGTAAAAGATGGTACAATCGGGCTTGGTGTTGGAAATTGTGCTAATGGTTCCTGTACGGGTATTGAACCTGGTTCAAGAGATTTTACAAAATCAGTTAATGTCAATGTAGACGGAAAAATTAATACACAAACTATTGATACAACAAATTCAGGTAGTAACTTTTTAATTAATATGGCAAGCCGCGGTTCTGATATGCATATTGATCAGGTCAAGGCTTCCGGTAGAGTAATATTAATTTCTGATTACGACGATAATGGTAATTCAGGTTCTATATTGAATGCTTCTTCAAATCTTTCAAAAGCGAATGTTGAAGGAAGTTATATTTCTATGATTGCAAGTGACAGTATAGGTGCAGCCAATAATAAATTAACATTTAACCAGACAGATTCAAAAGGTGGTATGGATGTTCTTGCGATTAATGATATAAATATTAAAGGTCTAGATGATAAATATACACAGACAAATGTCTGTACAATGATATCGCGTGAAGACAGTATAAATGCGGAATTTTCCGGCAATACAAATATAAGGGAAATTACTGCGACTGATTCAATAAATTTAGTGTCACGCGGGGCTATACTGAATATTGAAAATCTCGGAACAGTGCCTTATACCCCATTGGATTATTACGGTTTAAACGGAAATATATTGCCTGATACTGTTAATTTAACAGTTTTAGATATTAATAAGGGAACAAGAATAGATCCTTTGCTTGCTGATTCGCAATTGATCGTTGTAAATGGGAGGTTGTTGGATAACGGAAATTTAACTCTTACTGCTGATAATGTATATGTTGATGGTATACATATTTCGCAAGGAAAAGACGGTTTTTACACCGAAAATGATACCAGGACAAATCCTGTTGAAGGAAAAAATGTTGAAATTAATGCAAAACCAGTTAGACCTGAGGATGTTACGGCAATTGGCAGGGATGAAGATGAACGAAATTACTATTATGATCAAGCAGACAGTGACAGTGATTCAGACAGTGACTCTGATATAGATTCAGATAGTGATTCAGATTTGGACAATGATGTTGACAGTGATTCGGATAATGATACTGATATTGACTCCGATACGGATACTGATAGCGATGTTGATTCAGATTCAGATAATGACACTGATGACGATACTGACACTGATAATGATATAGATACAGACAGCGATATTGATGCTGATTCTGATACAGATAGTGACAACAGTGATGATGACGATGATTCTGATACAGATAGTGATGTTGATACTGATATTGACAATGATACGGATACTGATAGCGATGTTGATTCAGATTCAGATAATGATACCGACAACGATACAGACATAGATACCGATACGGATAATGATACGGATTCAGATACAGATACTGATTCAGATATTGATACTGACACAGACACAGATTCAGACTCAGATACAGACACGGATTCTGACAATGACACCGATACCGATAGTGATGTTGATACTGATATTGACAATGATACTGATACTGATAGCGATGTTGATTCAGATTCAGATAATGATACCGACAACGATACAGACATAGATACCGATACGGATAATGATACGGATTCAGATACAGATACTGATTCAGATATTGATACTGACACAGACACAGATTCAGACTCAGATACAGACACGGATTCTGACAATGACACCGATACAGATAGTGATGTTGATACTGATATTGACAATGATACTGATACTGATAGCGATGTTGATTCAGATAATGATACAGATAATGATACAGATAACGATACAGACATAGATACTGATACGGATAATGATACGGATTCAGATACAGATACTGATTCAGATATTGATACTGACACAGACACAGATTCAGACTCAGATACAGACACGGATTCTGACAATGACACCGATACAGATAGTGATGTTGATACTGATATTGACAATGATACTGATACTGATAGCGATGTTGATTCAGATAATGATACAGATAACGATACAGACATAGATACTGATACGGATAATGATACGGATTCAGATACAGACACAGATTCTGATTCGGATAGTGATACTGATACTGATGATGATACGGATACGGATTCAGATATTGATAATGATACTGATGACGACACTGATACGGATATGGATACCGATATAGATTCAGACTCTGACAATGATAATGATGAAGACAGTGATTCTGACAACGACATAGATACTGACAGTGATCTTGACAGTGATTCAGATACCGATACTGATACAGATACAGATGATGATATTGGTGATGATGATTCTGACAGTGATACTGATACTGACACTGATGTTGACAGTGATACAGATATAGATACCGATACAGACAACGACACGGACACAGATACGGATACTGACAGTGATAATGACAGTGACAGTGATACAGATAATGATTCTGATACAGATACCGATTCAGATGTTGATAGTGATTCAGATACTGATACAGATAACGATATAGACACTGATACTGATTCTGACAATGATACCGATACTGATACTGATACGGATATTGATAATGATAATGATAATGATATACCGGTTCCAAACAGGGATATGGGACAGTATACATATAAACAGCGTGTTGTAGATTATAATGTAAATTCAATAGATAAACGTCAATATATGAGATTTCCGGTTCAGGATAACAGAAATCCTGTAAAACTTGGTGCAAATCCGCAGATAGATTCATTACTTGATATATCACGCGGGGGAGTAGCTATTAGTCATCATAAAGGTTTGAAAGTAGGAGATGTTGTTCCTGTTCAGATATCTTACGGTGATTTGAATATTAATGCAGATGTGAAAATTGTTTCAGCATCAGACAGGCGTGCTGGAGCAGAGTTTATAAATCTTGATCAGGCTACTGCTAACAAAATTCTTTACATGAATATAATGTTAAAAGAACAAACAGCTGCTAATCAAAATGGCTTATCATATTTCTAAAAAGTTTAAGAAAGCGTGTAAATAAGCTATCTCTGTTTACTTAACCTGCATATGCTGCGTGTGCTCTATAGGCTCTGTTGCTTCTCATAATATTCTTTAATCTAGGATCACTGTTCAAATCCCATTGTGGAGCATATCCTTGATTTGTATCAGTAGCAATTTGCTGAGTATTTTGAGAAGCAAATAGTGCTGCAGTGGATTGTAACCCGCCGACTAATTTAGACCAGTCAAATTTTTGACTTGATTTTTTACCATCTGCAGCAGTATTAGAGAATGTTGAAACAGTTTTTTGTCCGGCTTCTTTTCTTGCTTTTTTATCAAGTCCGCTTACTACTCCGTCTTTTACTGTACCTCCTGCACCTTCAACGGAAGCGTTGAATGTGGCTTTTGCTTGATCAGCTGCATTATTTATCAATTCAGAGTTATTTTCATTCAATTCACCATCTTTAAGGTCTTTAAGTAACTCTTTTGCATTAAGAGGATTTTCGTTGTCTGTCATTTGGCTTTGAAGCTGGCCGCTGATTGATTTTTTCATTTCTTTTTTGCTCATACCGCCTAATTGTTCGTCAGTCATATCTTTAACAGCGTCGTTTGCAGCAGCGTTTGATGCGAGTTTTTGAGTTGCCTGGTCTGCCTGTGCATCAATTCCATCGAAAGCTTGTCCCAATCCTTTTGTTGATTTTACAGCAGCTGCACCTGTTTGTATAGCGCTTGCAGCACTTGTTAATGCTCCTGCAAGATTCCCGTCTGCCGCGTATGCAGCTGTTTTGGTAATATTTGCAGCTGTTTGTCCATAATTTCCTACCATTTCGACAACAGTTCCGACTTTTTGCATAACGGTGCCGGTTGAGATTAGAACTGCACCTACGGCTGCTGTCCAGGGGGTGGCAGACATTGCCTGACCTAAAGCAACAAGGCCTTTGCCTGTATAATTAACGGCTGTTCCTGTCTGTGATACAAGTGTACTAACCTGTTCAATTGTTCCTGCAACTTCAATAACTTTATTTGTTGTTGATTGATTTTGTTCAATTTCCTTTGTATTTCTTTGCTGAACTTTTATAAAATTATTGTTCGTTCTCTCCATTCGGTTAATTGTTTTTGAGGTGCTTCTTTGTAATGAATAAATTTGTTTTCCGTTAGCCTGTAGAAGTTCAACTTTTCCTCCAATAAATGAGGAAAGTTCATTAATTCTATCCTGATTTGGATTCTGTCCTTGTTCACTGCCATTTATTGAAAAAGATGCAGAACCCAAAAGTGAATTAAGTTCGTTTTGTGCATTTTCTACTTCTGCTTGAGTATCATTAGTTTCATCGACAAGTTTTTGCAGTTTTTCGTTATCTTTTTTAAGCTCATTTTCCTGTCTTTTCAGTTGTGATTTGAATTTGTTTTCATCTTTTTTTGTACTTTTTTCTAACTTTTTAGAATCTGCACTAAATTTGTCAACGGTTTTCTTATCGTCCTGAGCATCTTTTGTCAAATTTTTGACATTATCTGCACTTTCTTGTGCGCTTTCAGCGGCAGCTTTGCCTTCTGCAGCGTTTGTTATTTCTGATGAATTACCTTCTGATTTAGCAGAAGATTCTGTTTTGTTTGATTCGCTTGTACTGTTAAGTTCATTTATGCTTTTTTGAGTATTTAATTCATTCAGGGAGGAAGTTGAAGAATTTTTAACACCAGGAGCATCAAAAATAGAGCCGGTCATTTTCATATATTCCGGTTGATTCGCGGTGGTTTTTCTGGCTTGCATGCCGAGATTAAGCTTAATCGCGTTGAGTTTATTGGAATTGTATACGTTTGAAACGGGCATAGCTCTCCTGATTTTTAATCTCTCTTAAATATATAAAAAAATTCCTCTATCATTCGATTTCAGCATGTTTACAAGTTGTTACATTTGTTAATATTTATTGTTTTGTATTTCATTCACGTCATCCCTAACTTGTTTCGGTAGCCAATATAGCTTCTGAAACAAGTTCAGAATGACACAGGTGGTCTAATATGTTATTATTTGCCTAAAATTTCTGTTCATGGTAAAATATTCAGGTATTTTAGTTAAGCAAAAGAGGGAGATATAATTTATGAAACTAATGGAAGGTAAAAAAGGCGTAATTTTTGGTGTATCAAATACCCACGGAATTGCGTATGCTATTGCACGCCAGCTTTATGAAGCAGGCGCTGATATTGCATTTACTTATGCAGGCGAAACTATGGAAAAACGTGTAAGACCGCTTGCAGAAGAAATGGAAGCTAAGGTTATTATGAGCTGTGATGTTACAAAAGAAGATGAAGTTGCAGCTGTATTTAAAGAATGTGAAAGAGTTTATGGAAAATTAGACTTTGTTGTTCATGCAGTGGCATTTGCGGCAAAAGAAGATTTGCAGGGCAGATTTATTGATACAACAAAAGCAGGCTGGGATTTAGCTCTCGGTGTAAGTTCATATTCTCTAATTACACTTTGCAGATATGCTGAACCTATCTTGAATGAAGGGGCATCTGTATTTGCTCTTACATATCTCGGTTCTGAATATGTTGTTGCAAATTACAACGTAATGGGTGTTGCAAAAGCTGCTCTTGAATCTTCTATGAGATACTTAGCAGCAGACTTAGGTAAAAAAGGTGTCAGAGTAAATTGTATTTCAGCAGGCGCTGTTAAGACTCTTGCGGCTAAAGGAATTTCAGGATTTGATAAAATGCTTAAAGCTGCTGTTGCAAAATCTCCGCTTAACCGCAATGTCGCACTGGAAGATGTCGGCAAAGCTGGTTTGTTCTTGGCATCTGATCTTTCAACAGGTACTACAGGGCAAATTATCTATGTAGACTGCGGATGTCATTCAGTATATGCATCACTGGAAGAAATGGAAATTATTGCAAACTCTATTCCGAAAGCATAAAAATTAATTATAAAATTATAAAAACAACAGGCATGATTTGTGCCTGTTCTTTTTTATATTGAAAATTTATACTTAATATGTTAAAATAAATAATATATTATTTTTAACAAGGAGATAAGTATGAAAAGATTATTAGAATTAATTGAGAGCTTCGGGGGGGGGGCGCCTCTCGGCTAATCGGATGTCAGGAAGTCAGGAAGTCAGGCTGTTTACGGCGGGCAGAGCCCGCAAATAAGTTAGTTTCGTGCGAAGCACCTATAAAAGCTTGCCTTGCAGGCTTCTGGCCTTCTGCTAAGCAGACCCTCCCCATCTCCCGCAAGTGGAGAGGGAAATGTGCTTCGCCCTTCACTCTTAACACTTCACTAAAGAAACGCGCCGCGTTTACTCTGTCGGAAGGTGCTACGCACGTAGCCCACTTTGATAATGTTCGTCAAGCTGCGTTTACATTGGCAGAAGTTCTAATCACCCTTGGAATTATCGGAGTTGTTGCAGCTTTGACTATGCCTGCTCTGGTTGCTAAATATCAGGAAATGGTGTTAAAAAATCAGTTTAAACATGCTTATTCACTCGTTTCACAGGCAATAAAACAGGTTGAGGTTAACAACGGTTATCCTTTAGAATGCTATGTTTGGCCTGAATTTAGAGGCGGTAATGTTTGTCTTGAATATAGAGAGGACGGAAACTGTAAAAAATGGGAAAATAAAGGACCTGATCTCTATGGAAGATCTTCAGACTGCGGAATTTTTCAAAGCGAATTTGAAAAAACAGTTAAGATAATAAAAGTTTGTGAAAATCGTGCATTAGATCAAGGATGCATTCCTGAATATAATGGTGTTGATACTATAAAAAAAGCAGAGGATGATAGTTTATCCGATGAAGATATCAATAAAGCTACAGTTGGTAATAGCTGGTGGCGAAAGGATGCTATTGCAAAAGAGAGAAAAGCTTATGTACTTTCTGACGGGATAATTTTACTCATGAGCGGATGGAGCGGAATGAGAATATTTGCGATAGATATAAACGGAAAAAGAGGACCTAATAAATGGGGACACGATTTGTTTGCAGTTTCTGTATCTTCTGATTCCGGCAAATCTTTAAATTTGATCCCTGCTTATATGAGTGGCATTACTGAAAAAGGCGGTAAATCAACAAAACAAATGTTAAGCGAATAAATTTATTTTTTCTTATTTTTGTGATATTTTTTTATCAGATGAAAATAAGAGGGATTATTATATGACAGCAACCAAGATTGACGATTTACCCACAGTTTACGATCCAAAAGAAACAGAAGAAAAAATTTATAAGTTCTGGGAGGAAGGAGAATATTTTAAGGCTGATGCAAAAAGCAAAAAGCCTCCGTATTCAATAGTTATTCCGCCGCCGAATGTTACGGGGGTTCTTCACATGGGGCATGCGCTGGATGAAACTTTGCAAGATATTTTGACTCGTTATCACAGGATGGCCGGATATGAGACTCTCTGGCTCCCCGGAACAGATCATGCAGGGATTGCAACTCAAAATGTTGTTGAAAAAATGTTACGTGAAAAAGGGCTTTCACGTTATGATTTAGGGCGTGAAAAGTTCTTAGAAGAAACATGGAAATGGGCAAATGAACATAAATCAGCAATTTTAGATCAATGTAAACGATTAGGCGCATCATTTGACCGCTCAAGAGAACGTTTTACGTTTGATGAGGGCTGCTCACGTGCTGTAAAAGAAGTTTTTGTAAGACTTTATGAAAAAGGTCTTATTTACAAAGGTAAATATATAGTTAACTGGTGTCCGCGCTGCAACAGTGCAATTTCTGATGTTGAAACCGAATACGCAACAGAACAGGGGCACATGTGGGAAATTTCTTATCCGGTTAAAGGTGAATCAGGTGCAATAATTGTTGCTACAACTAGACCTGAAACAATTTTCGGTGATGTTGCAATTGCTGTTCACCCGTCAGATCACAAATATTCGGAACTTGTCGGTAAAACAGTTATCATTCCGCTTTCGGGCAGAGAAATTCCGATTATTGCAGATGAATATGTTGACAAGAATTTTGGAACGGGCGCTGTTAAAATTACTCCCGCACATGACCCGAACGACTTTGAAGTCGGGAAACGTCACGGGTTGAAGCCAATCTGGGTCATTAATAATGACGGTACAATGAAGGCATGCGGTGAAGTCCCGCAAGAACTTCACGGGCTTGACAGATATGAAGCAAGGGAAAAAATTGTCGGCATGCTTTCATATAAAAATTTCTTGTTGAGAACACGCGACCATGAACACAATGTAGGCAAATGCCAGCGCTGTGGAACTACAATTGAACCGCTTTTGTCTGAACAGTGGTTTGTAAAAATGGCTCCGCTTGCAAAAGAAGCTATTGCAGCAGTTCAAGACGGTAGAATAAAATTTGTTCCTGACCGTTGGGAGAAAAATTATCTTGGCTGGATGGAAAATATCCGCGACTGGTGTATTTCAAGGCAATTGTGGTGGGGGCATCAAATTCCTGCATATTATCACAATGAAACAGGCGAAATGATCGTAGCAAGAGAAAATCCAGATTCGCAAAATTATACTCAAGATCCGGATGTGCTTGATACATGGTTTTCATCAGGTTTGTGGCCTTTCTCGACTATGGGCTGGCCTGATACGGAAAGTGAAGATTTTAAAAAATTCTACCCGACAACAACTTTAGTAACAGGGTTTGATATTATATTCTTTTGGGTTGCAAGAATGATTACCATGGGATTGGAATTTACCGGCAAAGCTCCATTTTCAACAGTTTATATCCACGGACTTATCCGTGATGAAAAAGGACAGAAAATGTCTAAATCTAAAGGCAACACAATTGACCCTGTTAAAATTATCGACAAATACGGCTGTGATGCTTTGAGATTTACGATGACATCTTTATGTACGTTCGGGGGGCAGGATATCAAGATGAGCGAGGAAAGATTTGAATACGGAAGAAATTTCGCAAATAAAATCTGGAATGCTTCAAGATTTGTGCTTATGAACCTTGACGGAGTCGATAATAAAGATATTGATTTTGACAACCTGACTATCGCTGATAAATGGATTTTAGACAAACTTAATAAAACAGCAAAGGAAGTAAACGAAAATATAGAAAGTTTCAGAATAGGTGAAGTTGCTCATATTCTTTACGATTTCTTCTGGAATTCATACTGCGACTGGTATGTTGAAATCGCTAAAATTCAATTACAGGATAGTAATTTAAAAGCAAATACTCAACGTGTCTTAAGATATGTTCTTGATATGTCTTTGAGAATGCTTCATCCTATAATGCCGCATATAACAGAGCGCGTATGGCAGTTAATTCCGAAAGCGGATTGCGTGCTGAGGGCGAACGGACTTGCAGAACTGCAAGGCTGTGCAGACCAGTTAAATGCGAGCAACCAAGCAGCAAAGGCGCTTATTGTTGCAGAATTTCCGAAATATAAAGAAGATTTGGAATTCCCGCAAGAAGCAGGGGAAATGGAGCTTGTTTTTGAAACAATTACATCATTACGTAATGTCCGCCAGAGTTTCAATATTTCGCCATCGGTTAAATGTGATATTGAAATTAGGGCTGAAAAATCAGAAAAATCTGTATTTGAGGCAATCGAAGCATATATTCAGCGTCTTGCAAGAGTTGAAAATATTTCTTATGCTGATATGAATGCACCTGTTCCTCCGAAAAGCGTAACAGCAGTTGTTTCTGCATCAAGGATAATTTTACCTCTTGCGGATTTAATCGATCTTGACGCAGAAATAGCCCGTCAGCAAAAGAAACTGGATAAGCTTACAGCAGAAAAGAAATCAATGCTGGGCAGAATTAATAATCCAAAATTTGTAGCTAATGCCCCGAAAGAGCTTATTGAACAGACAAAATCAAGAATTGCTGAAATTGATATTCAGGAAAAGACTATTTCGAATTTGATAGAATCGTTAAAAGATTAGATAAATCAATATATTCTGAGTGTGAAGTACTTGCGCTTCACACTATTGTACTGTTTAAATGTTAAGAGAATTTACAAAAATCTTTACAAATTTTTAATCATTTGTTACAATAGTCATAAAGATTTATAGATTAGTGTCTTATGACAATTGGAGTAAAAATGACATCAAGTGAGTTAGATTTTGAAGAATTATTGAAACAATATGATTACAAGTTTCAAAAGGGTGACTTAGTAAAAGGCATTGTTTGCGGATATGATAGCCAGGGGGTTATGGTTGATATCGGCGCAAAAACTATTGCTGTTGTTCCTACACGAGAAGCTGTTGATAAAGACGAAAATGTTGAAGAAAAATATAAAAAAGGTCAGGAATATGAATTCCTCATTATAAAAGAAGAAGATGAAGACGGCAAATTTCTGTTATCACGCAGAAAAGTTGATCTTGCCTATGCATGGAAGGAACTTGAAAAAGCTAAAGAAGCTGATGAAACAATCCTTGGTACAATTGCAGGTATTGTTAAAGGCGGTGTTCTTGTAGAAATTTCAGGAGTAAGAGGTTTTATACCATCTTCTCAATTAAGAGTAAAGGAAACTGAACTTGAAGTAGGCGGAAAAATAGAAGTGAAAATTTTGACGCTTGATCCGCAGCAAAATAATTTCATTTTATCAAATAAAAAAGTCTATGATGACAGCGCTGTTGAAGCACGAAAAAATGTATTCTCACAGATTGAACCCGGTCAAATTGTAAAAGGTGATGTTGTTAGAATTACTGATTTTGGTGCATTTATTGACCTTGGCGGAATCGACGGTTTGTTGCCGCTTTCACAGTTATCATGGAGATGGATTGACCACCCGACAGATATTTTGAGTGTTGGTGATAAAATTGATGTTGAAGTTATCGCTGTAGATCACGACAAACAGCGTGTGTCTTTGAGCTTAAAAAATCTTGAGCCTGATCCATGGCTTGAAGCTGAAAAACAGATTAAAGAAGGCGATAAAGTTGAAGGTACAATAACAAGAATTAAGCATTTCGGTGCATTTGTAGAAGTGTTCCCGGGGGTGGAAGCTTTATTGCCGCATGCAGAAGTTGTTGAATTGCAAAATCAAAAAGAATGCATTTTGCAGGTTGGTGATAAAATTGATACTTATATTCTGAAATTTAATCCAACTGATAAACGTATTGCTCTGACTGTTAATCCCGAGAAAACAGTTTCAGTTGAAAATGTTGACAATGTCGAGAATGATGATTTAAAAGAATAATTTGTTATTTTTTATATTTGTAAACTCTGAAGAAAAACGGAATTTATATTCCGTTTTTCTCATATATATGTAGGATTTTTCGCTTTTAGCTGTATATATTTATGTAATAATGACGTATAATTTTTTGTAGTAATGTTGACTTTAAGAAAAACATTATTATACATATAAGCGTAAGGTAGTAATTTAAGAGGAGAACAGCGCTATGGGTATGGCAGCTTCACAGGCCAGATATTTAGGATTAACGGCACGAAAAACTAATGTAGAGTACGAAGGTCAACAGATAAATCAGGCACGTACTGCTCTTGCCAATCAGAGTGCTAATACATTTAATGAACTTCTTGCTTTAGAAGTTCCGACTTCCCCTAGCACTCAGGATTATACAACTCTTCAATATTCATATCAGGATGGTACATACGCTGAAACAATTACTGAAATGACTGAAATTACTAATGATCCGAATTATAATTATTTAATTACTCATTATCATTATGCAGATGTATTTACAGGGGTAAAAAATAACCTGTCAAACCCTCAGGTTTTGCTCGATACAGCTGGAGTCCAGGGTACAATTGACAGGACAGCGGTAACTTATGATGATGTTAATGATTCTTACAGTGTAAACGGAATTCCTGCGCAGCAGTATGATCCACTAATTGAGGGGCAGAGAACCAATTTTGAAAAAATTTGCCAGAATTATCCTGATCTGGCAAAAGAAGAACCTGAAAATATTTTAACATATACTGATACTGACGGCTCTGTTAAATTTACCACACGTTCGGAACTTGAAAAAGCAGCAGCTGGTACTGCTGATGCCCTGAATTATACAGTTGAGTCAGGTGTACCAACTTATGTTGGCAATGCGGAGGTTACGGCATATGACCCAACTGATCCAGATCAAAAAGCTGCTTATGAAGAAATTTGTGATGAATTCCCGACAGACAATTTTGCATCTTCTAACAGTATTTATACTTGGGAATTTCAGGGTAGAAGATATTATGCAAGTTTAGAGGATTTGACAGCAGCAGCAATTTCCGCGCAGGATCCTTCAAAACCCACTGAACTTCAAAATAAACTTGTTAATTATTATGCTGAAAATGTTGAGACAAAGATTGAAAGAACTCAAAGAGCATTTGTAGATCTTGATGAGTCAGGACGTCCGCAGTCTATACGCTACGAAGATTCAACTGCTACATTTGCATTGAAAACTGAAACAATTACCGATGAAAATGCATATGATGATGCTATGAACCAGTATAATTATGATATGCAGGTTTACGAAAAGAAAATTGCAGATATTAACGCAAAGACTGAAAAAATTCAGGAGCAGGACAGAACGCTGGAATTGCGATTGAGACAACTTGATACTGAACAGGAAGCTTTGCAGACTGAAATGGAAGCGGTTAAAAAAGTTATTGATAAGAATATTGAATCAACATTCAAAACTTTTGAATAATATTATAAGTAGATATAAGAGGTTTAAATGGCATACAAAAATGACAGTTACTTGGTAATAGCAAATAAATTCGGTTCAGCAAGCGGTGATGCAAAAGCGCAGTTGTGGGAAACTTATGACCAGTTACGTGACTTGACTGTTTCAGGCAACGGTCTTGGTTCCGGTTTTGGTATGACTGGAGGTTTTCTTTATAATCTTGCAAGTTTGTTGGCTCCGTCATCTTTTGCAACAGTTTTTGGAGCGTCCCAATCAATGAATATTCCGGGAACTTCTTATGCCTCAACATTTAATGGGGGATCTTCTTACGGGATAGATTCTCTTTATAACTACTCAGGTTTTCCTTCAGGTGCAGCTCCTATATCATGGAGTCTTGATGGTTATGCAACAGGCGGTGCTTCGTCAATTGTGAGCGGCTGGGGTACGGATTCAGGTGTTGCAACTGGGTATGCCTCTGGTGTCGCAGGGATTGCAGATGTTGCAAGTGCTGCTGCATATGGACTTGGTGCTGCAAACGGTTACGGATTTTCAATGAAAAATCTTGTTTTACCTGTGGCCGGTGTTATTTCTGGCTGGGGCGGGATTATGCAGGCTGCAGCTCCATATCTGGGCGAATATGGCTTGCCTGCTATTGTTATGGGAAATTTGATGCAGGGAACTTCATCTGCGGCTCTTGCTGCTTATCAAAATGTTACCGGTAATATTACGGCCAATGCTGACACAATTCTTTCTAATAAAGTACGTAACATTGAAACAGTTTGTAAAATGCTTGATACTCAGGGGGATGTCGTTAAGAAAATGCTCAAAGAGTCTATTGAAGGCGACAGTAAAGCTATTCAAAACTTGTAAATTTTGTTTACAATTTTTTATTTTACTAAAGTTTATTTTAGCTTTATCCGTAATAATTTTATATGGATATAATTTATTTAGACTGAAAAATTAAGATATGTTAAGCAAATTTACAATATCAAGGCAATATTTTGGCTTAAATTGTTTTAATATACATGTAGGTCTAAAGTGTAAGGAAAAAAATGCTTCGAGATACTTTAGAAATGAATATAAAAAGATTAATTGATTTCTTGATATATTCAAAAAACTTTCTGATAAGAAAGAATCCTATAAAATCATTGGCAAATTCGTTTACAGAAGGTTTAAAGGAATTTTTGACAATGAATAAAAAAAGAAAGATGGCGCAGTACAGGCTTAACTATCACCGCCATCAGTTTCAGAAAATGGAACAGCTGATTGCTGAAAATAACCAGCATGCATTCTTGAGGGGCAGCCACCTCAACGAAACAAGGTAGAAGGAAACATAAAATGGGATTAGTTACCTCACAAATCAGATTATTATATCTTCAACAGCAAAGGCTGGATTTGGAATATAAAATTCAGTTGATAACCCAATCAAAAATGACTTTATCTCAGTCTGTCAGCGATTTGACGCAGGTTGGTAATGATTATGATCCCGAGTCCCCTACAACAAAAATGTTGCAGCAACGGCAAGCAAAATTAAAAGTTCTTGAGCAAAAGCTAGATATGCAAATGCTACAATATCAGTCAAGGCTGAAGATGATAGACGCTGAATATCAATCTTGCCTTGGAATGATTGATAAAAATATCCAAAGCTCATTCACATATAGATAACAATAAGGTATTTTTTAAATATTAGTTTGAACAAATAGGCTTATAATATCATTCAGAGCAGAGTATTGTTTCTGATATTTATTTGCCTGTTTTTCAAGTACAGCAATTTGTTTTCTGTATTCCATAATAGAATTCTGGCATTCTCTTGCTGAATTATTGAGGCTTTCCTGCACTTGTTGTGCTTCTTGTAAAACACTCTTCATAGAAATACCGAGAGCTTCCATTGTTTGTTTAATAATCTGCGCTCCTGTTTGTCTTGAAACACCTGCTGGAAGCTGATTGATAAGCTGTTTTAAAACAGCAATATTAGTCGGAATTTCAAAGCCTTCTAGATCTTCGGCAAATGTTTCCTGTTCCCTAATTGGAGGAACAGAAATTTTCTGCGGTTGCGAAAAAGACATTTGAGGCGGCACTGTAAAAGATTGAGTCTGTTGAACTACAGGTTCTATGTTAATATTTTGATTTTGTTGTTTTGATACAGATTGACTGTTGTGTGGCTCAAGAGTTTGCGCCGGCTTATATTCTTCAAACTGTGGCTGTTCTTCTGCAGGTATTAAAAATTCTGGTTCAGATACGGGAGTTTCCTGCATTAACGGAGTTTCTTCAACAATTGGTGCAGGATTTTCAACTACGTTTTGAATTTCAATATCTGATTGTTTTTTTAAGGCTTCAACTATTTTTTTGCCGACACCTTCACTTATTCTATTACTTACCATCATTACCCTCTTTCATTTTTTTATTATAATATAGCAAAGAAATTATTTCAAGAAGTTCACAAAATAGTTACGAAATGATAAGAAAACATCAAAAATTTTATAATAGTGCTATAATAAAAAAATTGGTATATAAAGAATTTGGAGTATATGATGAAAAAACGTGCTTTCATAAGTGTATATGATAATAGTGAATTGGCGGATTTTGCGAAGAATCTTACTGAAAAATTTGAATATGAAATAGTGGCTGATGATGAAACATACAAATTTTTAAAAGATTTTGCAATAGACTGTGTTAATATAAATCAATTTATAAATAATTCTGATTTGTTGGTGCATGAAAGTGATTCTTTTGACATGACAGAAGATATTATCGCTAAATTTTTTGATATGGTTGTCATTAATATTTGTCAGCCTTATAAAAATATGTCTGAAACCGGTGTTTTTTCTGATATGATCAGTAAAATTGATATAAGGAGATGTTTAATAGCGCGTGTTGCTGCAAAATATTATAAAAAAATAACAGTTATAACGGAAAAATCTGATTATTTTACAGCGCTAAATGCCAATGAAAATGCCCGACTTAAACTCGCAGCAAAGGCGTATAATATGACTGCTGTCTATGATAGAATAATTGCAGACGGTTTATTGGGAGAAGCTGGTGACAATAATTTTAAAAACTTTAGTCTTGAAAAGCTCAAAGATATGAAATGTGGTGAAAATCCGCATCAAAAAGGTTCGATTTATAAATTTTCAAAGATGATTGATTACGAAGTTCTCAACAATCGAGAACTTTCATTCAATAATATTTTGAATGTAACAGTTGCCACTAATATTGTCAGCGAATTTTATGATGTAAACAGTGTTGCAATAATAAGACATACAAAACCATGCGGAGTTGCTCTTGGTCGTTCACTATATGAGGCATATACAAAGGCATTTGATTGTGATCCTGTCAGTTCATTTTACGGAACAGTAGGCTTTTCAAAGCCTGTAAATAAAGAAGCAGCTCTTCATATAAATTCAATGTCTGTAGAAGCAGTTGTTGCACCGGGTTATGATGAAGAAGCTCTGGAGTTATTTAAAGATAATACAGAGATAAAACTTATCAAGCTGAATACGTCTTTAAAGGATTATCGGCGGCTGACAGTTGAAGAAGTTATTATGACACCTTTCGGAGTGTTAGTACAGGACAAAAATAGCAGTGAGCTTGATAAGAATTTGTTTAAAGTTGTAACAAAGAAGCAACCAACAACAGAGCAGATTGAGGATGCAGTATTTGCCTGGAAGGTTGTAAAACATGCTAAAACTAATGCTGTTGTAATTGCTAAAGATTTTAAATCTGTTGCGATAACTCAAGGGCAGACAAATGTTATTTGCGCAGTTGAGGCTGCTCTTGATTATGCCTGTGATGATTCAAAAGATGCTGTGCTTGCTTCTGATGCATTATTGCCTGCCGAAGATTGTATATACTCTGCTGTTCAGGGTAGAATTAGTTTGATTATCCAGCCTGGCGGATCTCTTAAAGATCAGCAACTAATTGATGTTTGTAATAAATATGATATTGCGATGATTACAACTGGAATAAGAAATTACAGATATTAAAAATTTATTTACTTTTTAAAATATCAAGTATTTGCGGATATTGTTGCAGGACTTTTTCTATCTGTAAGTCGTTTCCGCCTTTTTTGTTATACGAAAAAAGTGTCTGTTCATCTGTTAATCCTCTTTCTCGCTCAGGATTGACATAAGTAAGCTCTCTTATCCGATCTTTAACAACAAGGATTTTTGTTCTATTTAAAACTGCCATAGCCCAAAACCAGATATCATCGGCTTTTGGCGCAAGTTCTATAAATAATTTTTCATTTACAACATCTTTATATAATGAATTTACTGGATACAAAACTCCTCCGACACCAGTTAAAAAGTTGAGGTAAGATGCTTTGCCGCTTTTAATTTTTTTAGGCCATTTTTTGTAAGGGGCAAGATTATTTTTGTCAAATTTTACCCTGTGTGCTCTGTGGCACATTATGCAGTCTTTATTTTTTTCGTAATTTTTAAGGAGTTTTTCAAGCCATTCTTTTTCATAATAAATATCATCGTCTGCGGTGGCAATTATGTTATTTGGGTATTTTTTTAAAGCAGGAACAAGTTTTGTATAAGAACGCAGGTTATTTGTCCATTCAATTGTGAGTCCGTTTTCTTTAAGTTTTAAAACTTTCTCAGGGACATCTTTTTCAAGATTAGGGAACTGTTCTGCCCCGAGCCACAAAATAACTTTCGCTGGTTTAACTGTTTGCGTCAACAGCGAATAAAGTGTATAATGTATCTCATACATTCTTTGAGGGAAAGATGTAAGAGATACTATTAAACCTTTATCATCACCTGTTGTTCCGCTTAAATCAAATGTTTCAATTTCTTTGTCCAGTGAATTTTTATCAATTGTTTTAAGCGTACTTTTTTTCAGCCAATTAAGCATAGTTTAATAATATACTATAAAAAAATATTTGCAAGCATTATGCGTTTATACTAAAATTTGTTTTAAAGGAGGAAGGAATATGGAAATTAAGTCATGGGAAGATTATTTTTTAGATTTAGCAAAGACATGTGCTAGCAGATCAAATTGTATAAGAGCTCAGGTTGGCGCGGTTATTGTCGGTGATGATAAAAAAATTAAAGCAACAGGCTATAATGGTACCCCTTCAAAAGTTGAATCCTGCTATGAAAGAGGTGAATGTTACAGGATTAAACATAATATCCCATCAGGTACAAAATATGAAACCTGCCGTTCTATTCATGCTGAACAAAATGCAATTATTCAGGCTGGTCAGGATAGATGTAAAGGCTCTACGATGTATATCTGGGGGCACAATTTTATCTGTATTTTATGCAAAAGATTTATTGTTCAATCAGGTATCACAAATGTAGTTTTGAGAAAGGATGAAAATTCTCCTGTACTGCATGTAACAGTTGACGATATCAGACGCGAGCTTGAAGAAGAATAGACTTGATGTTATAATAGTAATACAACATTATATAGAATATAGAAGTAAGTTATGAAAAAAGTTACCAGGAATTGTAATGTCGGGGGGGGGGCAATTCTGTAGCTCTCATACCTGCATTTACCTTAGCAGAGGTTTTGATTACTTTAGGTATTATCGGTGTTGTTGCTGCAATGACGTTGCCTTCGTTAATTAATAATACAGAAAAGCAGGAACGTCGTGAAGCTTTAAAAAAAGCATATTCTGTTTTACAGCAGGCTTTGTTGATGTATCAAAAAGATAACGGGGATATTCCGAGAAGTTCTACATTTGATGGATAAGCAGAAGCATTCAAGAAAGCTATAATGCCTTATTTTATTGGTGCAATTGATTGCGGTAAAGGAACTGAAAATTCTGCTTGCTTGTACTCATGGTCTTCTGAGTCTAATAACCCGTATAAAAATTATTCAGGAACTACGAAAGCTAATTTTACAAAATTGGATGACGGACAATACATAGTTACGGATGGTATGATGTATTTTTTTGAAAATAGCGGAGCTTCCACGCAGATTTTTGTATCCGTGGATGTAAATGGTTACAGAAAAAGACCTAATCAACTGGGGAGAGATTTATTTATGTTTGAACTTACTGAGACAGGTAAACTCGTTCCTTCAGGTGCAAAAGGTACTTATTGGGAAGACAGCAGATATTGTTCACTAACGAACAGCTCAGGTTACAACGGCTATGGATGTACTTACAAAGCATTGTACGATACTTTATTTTGGCAAGGTAAAAAATAGTACAATTCTTGCTTTTTTAGAAAAAATCATTAAAGCCATGCTGACAGGTAGTAAGTTTGGCTTAAATTCGGCTGTTTATCTACTGAATTTGGATGATTTTTTGCCTGTCAGGTGTATAAATTTAGTAAATATACGATATGATAAATATAGAAAGGCAGGAAATTATGAGCAGTTTTTATCCGCAATACGATCTGGCAGGCAGAATTCAGCATACAAAGCTTGATACAGGATTTGGAAATATGCCTTCTGCAAGAATGTCGCGTGTGGAAGGCAACGCATCACCTGATTTTAAACAGGTAATGTCAGGATTGGTTGAAAATCTTAATACAGAATTGAATGCACCTGACAATTTATTGAAAGACGTAATGTCTGGAAGCGGTAATGTTGATATTCACGACGTAATGACTGCAATGGCAAAATCTGAAATAAGTATTAACGTTGCAACTCAGCTTACGGGAAAAGTCATACAGGCGTATGACAAAGTTATGCAGATTCAGGTGTAAAATAAATTAAGATTAGGAAAATTTATAAACAGACTCGGGCTAAAATTTAGAGGGTAAAGAATGGACTTTTCAAAGATACTGGAGAATAAACCTTTACTTTATGGAATAATCGGCGGTGCCGTTTTAATTCTTGCACTTTTCGTTACTATAGGTATTGTTAGTTCATCTAAAAGCTCAAGCCAGGGTACAGAAGTTACAGGAGAACCGTTAAAAGCCGATGTTGATTTGCTGACAACAGATAATGCCGGTAAAGCTATTGAAATTCAAGCACTTCTTGCAAAATATGATATTGCGGTAAGCAGAAGATTAGACGGTACAAAATCTATTCTTTATCTGAAAAAAGGTGATTGTAAAACCGGTAGAAAAGCTTGCTATACAACAGATAGAGATTTAGCTCTTATTCAAATTGTTCAAAGCGGACTTATGGATCAAAATGTCGGACTTGAAATTTTTGATAAAGGCGATTTTACTTCTACCAAAGAAGATAAAAAAATCAGGTTATCAAGAGCTATTAATGGAGAACTTTCAAGACTTATAAGAAGAATTGACGGAGTTGATAATGCGTCCGTGTTTATTTCAATTCCGGAACAGACAATGTTTACTTCGATGCAAAAACCGGTAACTGCTACCGTTCAGATTACTCTTGCCAAAGATGCTTCAAAACTTGATCAGTTAAAAGTGAAAGCAATAACAAACCTTCTGCTTGGAAGTGTCACCGGATTAACTGCAGAAAATATCGCAATCACTGATACTAACGGAAATACTTATCACAGCATAATGAATGCAGAAGATGAAATGCTCCATCGTTTGGAAGAAAACGATAAGTATATGACAGCTAAAGTTAACCAACAATTAGACAGGCTTATAGGACAGGGAAATTACGTTGCAACAGTAAGTACATTTTTGCGTCAGGCTCCTGTTGAAAAATTTACCATAGATTATGATCCCAATAGGAAAGCATCAGTTACTGAGCAGACATTCTCTGAAGGGTTAGGCGATCAGACAAACGATTCAAATAGAAATGTTAATGCAGTAAGTGTTTATCTTCCAAACGGTTTGCCAAACGGTTCTTCGGATTCAAGTCAGAACAGAAATTACTCTCGTACAGCAAGAGAAACTCAATATGGAGTTACAAAAACGCAGACTAATGAGTATATAAAACCGGGAGTTGTTGAAGAAATTTCTATTGCAGTTACTCTGGACAGAAACGCTCTTCCAGCTAATACGACTTTAGAAGAGTTAAAGGATTTGATTGCCAAAGCCGCAAGCCCGAAAGTGGAGCCTGAAAATGTATCAATTGCATTTTCTGATTCTACTGATCCTTACCTTGCATCAGACAGACCGGCTAATCTTCCGAAGCCTGATGAAACAGGTAATCCTTGGTGGCTTGCAATTGCATTGTGCGGTATCGGTCTTGTGATTGTATTTAAAGCAATTTCTAATAAAGTTCAGCAAATTCAGGAAGCAAACAGGCGTGAAGTAGAAATGCTGAGGCAAAAAACTGCCCAGCAGGAACAGCAGTTAAGTGATATAAGCAACAGAGCCGCACAGTTGACGGAAAGACAGTCTGAACTTGCTCAAGGTCTTGTTGAGCAACAGCAAAGAGGCTATATACAACAGCAAAATCCGGCACAGCTTGCAGATACACTTTCTAATCTGTCAGCAGAGCTTTCAAATGCTGATGATGAAGAAGCAGGTGAAAAAATTAAAAGCTGGATAGAACAAGGGTGATATGGAAGGCAGGAAGTCCGAAAGGCAAGAGGTCAGGCTAAATAAAAGAAGGGAGGCTTATCAAGCAAAAGAGGTGCGAGGGACAAGTTTGAGATCCTGAAACAAGTTCAGGATGACGAGAGTACCCGAGTGCATTGACTAAATAAAGCGACGACACTAAGATAATAAAAAGTTAATGCAATACAAACAAAAAGCGCCTCAAAAGCTGTCGTAAGCTATGGTATAAAAAATGGCAATACAAGGATTTGATTACAAAGGTTTTGCACAAAATTTAGCCCAGCAGGCGCTGGAGTTAATTCCTGCTGATTTTAATGACAATCAGAAAAATTATGTTGCAAATACTTTATTAAATTTTGCAACCATAGCAGGGCAGGCGCTTTACGATGATACACAGCTGAATTTTAATCTTGATCAGGCTGTAATGATTACCCAAATTATTGCGGAATGGTCTTTTCATAAGTCAGTGGATCTTATCCGCTCAGGTATCCCGCAGCAATACTGGGATCCTATAATGCAAAAGATTGCATTTACAATTTTTGAAATAGCAAAAAATGCTTTTCATCAAAATTTACCGCAGGATCAATGTTTGCAGTTGATAGAACACCATGTAAAAAAGACGTGGCTTGATTGTATAGCAGAATTGAAAGACAAAAATTTAATTGATCAGGGGTTAATGGAAAAAGCCGCAAGTCAATCCAATATAGATGCGATGATGCAGCAGCAGGCTCAGGCAGAACAAGCTCAGACACAGAGCATCCAACCACAGCAGGCTGGTATGCAGAACCCGCAAAGCGTTGCTGCACCGGCTGCTTCGGTGCCTCTTGGAGCTGATGCTAAAGTTTTAAAATTAGCTACACTTGCAATGCTTTTCCAGAAAATGAAACAAGAAAAAGTACAGACAATTCTTAATAAATTTAATCCTGATGATGCACAGTCAGTTATTAAATTTATGGGAATGCCTGATTTAGATTCAAAAGTTGATGCAGGTGCTGCTTTAAGGTGCCTGCAGGAGATTAAAACAAATCTGCCTGGAGTAAAACAGAATTTAACACCTTCAAAAATTCTTAACAAAATTCAAAATGTTTCGCAATATTTAGATAGATCACGTATGGAACAAATTTTGCGACCTGAGCGTGCAAAGGTGAAAAGGTTTGTCTTTTCTGCATTAGAAGGGGAATATTATGAAATTCCTCCCAGAGTCGCAAATATTATTGCCACACACCTTGAAGATAGTGTATAATATAGTTGATCATGATTATTAAAAAGAGAGCCGGTAAACAGGCGGTGGAAATAATAAAAGAAGAACAGGCAGATAAAGATCCTGAGGTCAAGATTGAAGAAGATACAATTGATCTGTTTAATCTTGACGATATAGATTTCAAGCAACGTCAAGAACGCAGACGCGGCGACAGGCGCAGAGGTTTCAGAAGGATTGACGATAGGAACCTTATTTCGCGTGCAAGGGAAGAAGCACAAAATATAAGAGAAGCTGCTGCTAAAGAAGGATATCAGGACGGATTAAGTCAGGCAAAAGATGATATGGAAGAAGTTAGAAGCAGTTTAACAGCCTTTCTTGGTGCAAAGCAGGCGGTTTTTGATTATATTGCCCCTGACATTTTAGAAATTAGTGTTGATATTGCAAAAAAAATCATTAAGAAGGAATTACAGCAAGATCCATCAATAATTATTGATAATATAATAGAAATATTAAAGGGATTATCAAAAGAAGAAACAAAGATAACTTTACGTGTAAACCCGTCTCAGGTCTCTTTATTAAAGACAGAAATACCTGATGCTGTAAAGAATGTCGGACTTGACGCTAAAGTGATTATTGTACCTGATGAAACAATTATGGAAGGCGGTTGTATGGTTACGACGACAAATGGTGTAATAGACGCAACAATTGAAACACAGCTTGCGGTTATAAGTGAAGCTATGAAGGGAATTTAATGGCACAGGAACAGGCTCAGGGCGGAGGAACAAATTTAAGCGAAGTTTTTATGGCAATATTTGTACTATTGCTGATAGTTCTTTTGCTTGTAGAGCTTCCAAATTGGGTTGTTAATTTTTGTATAAGCTTAAATATTGCTCTTGGTGTTGTTCTTTTGATGATTTCTTTGTATGTAAAAAAGACGCTTGAACTTGCTTCATTCCCTTCAATTATTCTTATCGGAACAATGTTCAGGCTTGTACTTTCTATTGCTTCAACAAGGTTGATTTTATCTAAGGGTGAGGCAGGCGAAGTTATTCATGCATTTGGAACATTCGTAACCGGCGGAAACATGATTGTAGGCGGTGTAATCTTCCTGATTATTACGGTTGTGCAGTTCATGGTAATTACAAAAGGTGCAGAACGTATCGCAGAAGTTGCCGCACGTTTTGCATTGGATGCAATGCCCGGTAAACAAATGACAATTGATGCGGATTTTAACGCTGGTTTGATTTCACCGGAAGAAGCAACGAAAAAACGTGAAGATTTGCAGAGAGAATCAAATCTTTTCGGTAGCATGGACGGTGCGATGAAGTTCGTAAAAGGTGATACAATTGCAGGTATTATTATTGTATTAATTAATATCATTGGCGGCTTGTGTATCGGCTGCTTGATGAATCAGATGCCAATTGCTGATGCGGTTTCAAAATACACTATTTTAACAATTGGTGATGGTCTTGCATCTCAATTGCCTTCACTTTTAATGTCAATTGCGGCTGGTGTATTTATGACTCGTTCTTCTGCTGCTAATTCTTTAGGTACTGATGTTACGGGACAGATTGTAAGTAAACCTAATGCTCTGTTTCTTGCATCAATATTTTTAATGTTTTTAGCAATAACAGGTCATACTTGGTTTTGGCAAGGAACAGGCCTTCCTTTTTTACCATTCTTTATGTTTGCAGTTGGTTTATTTATTGCGGGATTCTCAACCTTAATCAATGCCGATGTTCAATCACAACTGGGGCAGTTGGAAAATGTGCGCCAGAATATGCAGGATCTTGTTAACCCGAACAGAATGTATGAACGTTTAGGGGTTGATGTTTTGAGTTTGCAGGTGGGGTCAAACCTTCTTGTAATTGCAGATCCTGATCAGGAAGGACAGCTGCTTGCAAAAATTGCCGCTTTACGTCAGAGAGTTACTGATGAACTCGGTTACATTCTGCCTAATATAAGAATTATGGATTCCTCAGCTTTAGATGCTAACGAATACATGATTTCAATAAGAGGAAACACTGTTGCGACAGGTTATGTATACCCCGGGAAATTAATGGTAATTGCTGATCAGTGGGATGCTATGAAAAAAGAAGTACCTCAAGATGCAATTATCGGAATTGATCCTACATATCAGACTCAGGCTTACTGGATTTCGCCTGAAGATGCCAAAACTGCTCGTTCGGTTACTGCAGTTGATTCAACGGATGTTATTGTTACACACCTTCAGGAATGTGTCAGAAAACATGTTGATGAGGTTATGACAAAAACAGATGTTCTCAAGCTTATGGAACTTGTTCGTTCACAAGATCCGACACTTGTTAATGATCTCGTCCCCACAATTATTTCAACAAGTGATTTGAGGAAGATTTTTGTTAACCTGATTAGAGAAAAAGTTTCTATAAAAGATATTATCTTTGTGTTTGAAAGGCTTTGTGACTATGCAAGATTTTCAAAAGAACCTGATATTTTATCGGAACGTTTGCGAGCCGCTCTTGGACGTCAAATATGTCTTGCAAATGTTGGAGATGACAGAGTATTATATGCTTTGACACTTTCTCCTGAATGGGAAAAAACTCTTGATGATAGTTGTCAAAGAACTGAACTCGGCACAATGTTTTTGTTAAATCCAATGCAGGTTCAGGAATTAATTGAAACAACGGCAACAACTTTAATGAGAGCGCATCAGGCATGCGGTCAGCAGCCTGTAATTTTGTGTTCCCCTAGAATAAGACTGCCATTGTACCAGCTTCTTGAACGTCATATTCCGACTATTGTTGTAATATCTTATTCCGAATTGATTACGGATATTAAGGTTGAAGCAATTGATACAATCGGTGAATCTTACCAAATGGAACAGTAGTACTCTGTATATAGCTCTTTGGCTCAATGCCGTTCTAAAGTTATTAATGTAACTATTTATTAAAATGAAAAAGATAATTTTATTTTTAATTTCAATTTATCAAAAAATTTCAAAACATACACCTGCAGTTTGCCGGTTTTATCCGACATGTTCCGAGTACACCCGTCAAGCAATTGAAAAATACGGAGTAATAAAAGGCGGATGGCTCGGGATAAAAAGGATTAGCAAATGTCATCCTTACCATGAAGGCGGCTATGACCCAGTGCCATAGGATTGAAATTATAAAATAAATAAGTTATAATAAGTATGGTAGATGAAAGGAGTAAATTATGAATATTAAAAAATGTAAATTCGGGGGGGGGGGCCTCGTCAGCTAAATAGAAGGCAGGAAGCCCGCAGGTCAATAAGTCAAACTATTTACGTCATCCTGAATTTATTTCAGGATCTCTTAACTGGAGGCACAGACGCCAATAGGCAAAGATGCAAAGCAATTATCAAAAACAATGAAATCATCCTTCCCTTGTTAGGGAAGGATAAGAGGATGGGTAACAATCATCAATACCCACCCCATCCCTCCCTAATCAGGGAGGGTGTTACGCACGTAGTCCTGTCGAACAATTTATGTCAGTCCTTAGTATGTTATAGTGGTGGTGCTACTCAAGCTGTGCATGACATTGAAAATTTATGCACAACCCGTGTTTCGGATGGAACGGCTACGTTCCCCCTCTCCCCTCAATCTCTCCCCCGGGGGAGGAAAGCTGAGAAGCTCTCTTCACTGAAAAAGAAAGCTGCCTTTACCCTTGCCGAAGTCCTCATCACTCTCGGCATAATCGGTGTTGTTGCAGCAATGACAATGCCTGTATTAATTCAAAATTATAGAAATACAGTTGTTGAAACGCGGCTTAAAAAGATTTATACTGTGATGAACCAGGCAATTACTCTTGCCGAGAATGATTACGGGGATAGAGCTTACTGGTATGAAGATTTATCAGGCGCGCAATTTGATAAGGACGGAAATATAGTTCCGGGCTCATCAGAAGCAGAAAAATGGTTTAATAAATATTTAGTTCCTTACATGAAGATTATGAAAACAGAAGAGTTGTCAGATGGTACCTTTATGGTATATTTCCCTGACGGCAGTGCATTGCAACAGGTATATAGCTCATCATCAAGAGACTGGTATTTTTACACGTCTAATGCAAAAAAATGTGCCTCAAATACTCCTGAACATGCAAACGGAATTTGCAGATTTACTTTTGCTTTTAAACCTGTTGGGGAAGGAAATGCGTGGAAATATCATTATGGAAAAGGATTTGAACCTTGTAAGTATCTTTGGGATGGGTCTAAAGATATGCTATACAGAGGTTGTGAAAGTCAGGTGGGGGATGCTATTTTACATGGTATGTGTACCGCATTAATTCAATATAACGGCTGGAAAATCCCTAAAGATTATCCGCAGAGAATAAGATTTTAGTTATTTAACCCATTGAAAGCTTCTTACATAATCAACCCCGTTGATGTCTCCGTTAATGTCAACTGCAAATATTCTGTATATGTCTGTAGCGTCTTTTATATTCGGAATTTTTGCAATATCTTCCTGAAGCAGAAGTTTTTCTGTTGAATCGTTTATTCCAGGTATAGTATTAAAAAGAGTATTTAATGAAGCGTTTTTAATTTTGCCGAAAACTGTTGTTATGTTTTTTGACAGGCTTCCGTATATCTTCATATCTGCAATTGAACTTACTACATTGTATGAACCAGTCATATACATATTTAAATCATGACCGCTTGAATAAATATTAATATCATCTGCTGTTCCGTCAGTTAAGTGTATATGACCGGATATACTTTCAAAGTTGCCTGTTTTCAACGGAGTTACAAGGTCAATAAGACTATTGATAGATAGCCCCGTAAAACCGCCTTTTAATAAGTTGCCGGCTTTTAAAAGATATTCAAGTGAACCGAGTTTTGGCATTCTGCCATCTGCAATTTTAAAACTACCTTCTCCTGACAGTGTTTTAAAACAGTTTTCTTGGGAATCACCTGTACAGTTTAAGTTAAAGTTTCCGTTTACCAATCCGTAAACCTGCCCCTTCAGGTCAAATAAAGCTTCTGACATAATAAGGGCGTTTGCCCTGTCAAGATTTATATTAAGATTTGTTTTGTGATTTTTAAGGTTATGCGTAAAATGTCCTAAGACATTACCTTCTGCAATGTCGAATTTGAAGTTTTTTATATTCAAAAGTCCTTCTCTGTCAAGGCTTAAATCTGCCTTAAAGTTATCTGCTTTAATATTTTTTACTTTTATTTTATCGGCTGTTATAATGGCTTTTTGAATAATCAGCTGGGATATATCAAAGTTTTGTGTTGATTGTGAGGTGATTATGGGGTTTCTTGTTGCATCAGCTTCGATATCTCTCATTGTATCGGTAATTTTATTGATATTTAAATCGGCAAGTTTAACTTTTAAATCCTGTAGTATATAAGGCGGTATAAGTTCGTTTTTGATTACAGCATCAATGTAAACGTCGTTTGTGAGAACTGTTCCTCTGCTTGCGGCTGTAATTTTATCATGTTCAAAGTTAAGATTTATGTCTCTTATTGTTGAGTCAAAAAACGGGATATCAATACTTGTTATATTAAGTGTTCCTATGATTTTAGGATTCAGAGAAGTTCCGTTCAAAACGAGATCTGATGTAAAAACACCCTGTTTCATAAACGGTTTTCTGAAAATAATATTGAAAATTTTTGCATCAGTCGGAGTTTGTGTTTTTATTTTGAAATTATTAAAGCGTACGTTATTTCCCGGCAGCATACTTATAGCACCTGAGGCATTAAGCTGCGGCTTGACATATGGTTTATTATTTTGTGAGCTAATGATTTTATCGTATTGGAAGTTATTAAGTTTAATTCTATCCGGGGAATATGTACTGTCAACTGTAATTTTTACGGGATTTTCGACATCACCTATTGATGCTCCCATGTAATAAAGAGTTGAATTTTCTGCCATATTAAACACGGATTTTGCATTTAAATTATTTGCAGTGCCTGTAATTTTTGAGGTTAAAATGGAATCGCCTTTGAGTTTTACCGGGTATAATGCGTTGTTGTTAAAGAACTGATCAAGGAATTCCTGTGTGGGTTTTGCATTTATGTATAAATTTAAATTCGGTTTTTTGAATATAGATGATATTTTCCCGTCTGCAAAAACAGGCATTTGACCGAGTTTAGCGTTAATTTTATTTAACTGTAAAATGTCGTTTCTTAAAATTATATTCCCGCTGTTTACTGTCAGTTTTAAATTTTTTGGTTTATAAAACATGCTTACATCGTCAAGCTGTGTATATGCACTGAGATTATTATTTCTAACGTGTGCTGTCAGATTAATTTTTCCATTAGTAAAATCAATACTTTTGAGTTCTTTTGCACTCTGGGGCGGAAGTAGAAATTTCAGCGCATCATCGTTTATTAAATTCAAATCAAGCGAGTTAATTTGACAGTTGCCATTTACCACCCTTGATTTATTAAAAATGTCAGAAATATTTAGTGAAATATTATAAGGACTTTTTTTAAACGTCCCTTTCACAGATGTAAGTTTAAATGCTGATTTATAGAGTTCGAATGGCGAATTATCCGTAATAATTGTACTTTTTGCACCTTTATTTGAATATATTTTACCTTTTACTGATATGTTATCGGGATCTATGTTTTGCAAGCTGCCTTTATATCGGGCATTAAATGATGTATTTATTGTTGCGAGATCGGCTTTGTAAGGGATTTTTAGATTTTTCGGTAAAGTGCTTATTGCATCTCCAATATTAAACATGTCAGATACAATTTTCAAATCCCCTGTTTTTTCATTCATGTTACCTGTTATTTTTATTTGTGAATTTTTAATATTTGATTTAATGTTTATATCAGTATCGAGATTGTTAAAATTCACAATCCCTGATACTTTAGTTATTTCAGAAGGAACATCCTTTATTTTAATTGTATTTGAAAGAAGCTGTACTGTTCCTTTTGCAAAAAGATTTTTATTGAATACGATATCTTTAGGGTCATTAACTTTGCCTGTTAGATTTAATTTAAGGTTTGCAGTTCCACTTCCTGCTTCAAGTTTTTCAGTGAGTTTTTGAATATCCGCCAGCATCGGAGATGTTTTAATAATTTTTAAAAGATTTCCCAAATCCTGTCTGTTTGCGTTTACATTAAAATCTAATACTCCGGTTAGAGAACATGTGCCGCTGACAGAAACCGGTTTGCCGTGAAGAGAAGCAGAATTCGTTTGAAAAACAGTATTCTGGTTATCAAAATCAAGAGTTCCAGAACCGTTTTTCATAACCATGTTGTGTATATCAAGAAAAGATACGGTTGCGTTATTAAACTTAAATTGGCCCCAACCATGCGGGTTTTGACGGCTTCCTATAACATGGAGATTAATTCCGCCTCTGCCTTTTATATCCATTATAGGGACAGGTCCAATATCAAAATTTAGTATGTCATGAAGAGGATTAAGAACAATTTGTGCGGTTTTTAAATCCACATTATCAGTGCTTGTAATTTTTAAATCGCCCCTTTTTTCCTTATAAAGTTCTATAGGGCCTTTAACTGTAACATATTGCGTCCGACTTGTTGGAACATTAACATCCAGATCTACATTATTGCCGTTAAAACTCAGTTTAATTACAGCTTTTTCGGCATTTGGTATTGGTTTAACCATATATGCATTTGATAAAAGTATACTACCTTTGACTTCAGGGAAATCTGTTTTTCCTTTAATATCAAGATTCCCTGTAGCATCAGCCCAAAAACCGGCTTTTTTCAAAAGAAGTAAGTTAATATCCGGACATAAATCTGGTTCACCTGGTAGCAATTGAATAATATTTTCCGCTTTTGATTTATTAAGTGTCACTTTTAAATCCAAAATCGGAATTCTGTAGTTTAATCCTGTGACTGTGCCTCTTACAAATGCATTAATTCCATTACCGGTAATTTTCATCTCATTAATATCGATACCGTTTTTTAATGTATTGATATCGGTTTTAATTTCAAGTTTACCTTTGTGTTGAATAGAAGATTTTAAATCATCATTAAAAATTCCTAAATTACTAATAAACAGGTTAGTTTTTAATTGTTTGTGTTTATCCGCTTTAATAACGGTATTTGCAGTGAAATTAACAATTCCTGAAAGAGATTTAATTTTATTTTTAGAAAGAGTTTTTGCATAGACAGAAAAATCAGCAAGATCAAGATTGGCTATATGACCTGATATATCGTCTGCATCATCTGACAAATTGTTTAGCGGTAGTTTTAAATCAAGATCTGTTTTTATTGAAGCTTTTTTTTTGCCTGTTGTAATGTCGGCGATAGTAGATAAATTCAAACGGTTATCAGATGTAAATTCTTTAATTATAAGATATTTCCCGTCTATATTTATTTTTTTTTGCTGAATTTTATCCATCAGATTTAAATTATAACTGTTTAGATGACCGTGTATATGTATCAACCTCAAAGGCAGATTACTTTGTTGTTCAAGTGCATATTGCCCGAGTTTTATTTTGGTATCTTTATCTAGAACAAAGCTTGCACTAATATTATCTGCTGAAAAATATTTTATGCTTAAATTTTTAAGCAGCAGCGGGAATATACTTATGTTTATACACGGTTTATTAACAGAAAGTGCTTTAGTGCCGTCATCATTCAGGATTGAAAAATCTTCTGCCCTAATCCATACAGATGGTATAATTCCCATTTTTAAAGAAGGATTTTTCACACTAACTTTAAAACCGGTTTCTTTTAAAATCATTTGTTCAATCTGCTCGGTTTTTTCGACAGAATTTATAACAGCGGGTATTGCCCAATAGTAAATCCCGTATAAAACCGTGAATGAAAATATTATAATTAAAATTTTTAAATTTCTGCCCATAACCTATTATGATTATACGATTAAAAAGTATAAATTAAAAGGATTTCGGGAAAATGTTACATTGTTTATCATTGATTTGTAATACTTAATAGTTTTCGCATAAGATTTGAAAATACGCCTGTTCGTGATGACAGTTTGGGCATTTTTTTGGAGCTGATTTACCTTTATAGATGTAGCCGCATTCTCTGCACATCCAGTATACGTCTTTGTCTTTTGTAAATACTGTATTGTTTTTTATATTTTCAAGAAGTTTTAAATATCTTTGTTCATGGTGTTTTTCTGCTTCTATAACATGGTGAAATGTATCTGCTATTTCATCAAAACCTTCTTCTTTTGCTGTTTTTTCTGCTTCGGCATAAAGAAATGACCATTCTTCTTTTTCGCCAGCTGCTGCACTTTCAAGATTTTCTTCTGTTGTTCCGAGTTCAAAAGGATATTCTGCATCAACATGACCGCGGGTGTTGCCGATGTATTCGTAAAAAAGTTTTGCATGTTCTTTTTCGTTATCTGCTGTCATACAAAAAATTTCTGCAATTTGTTCGTAACCTTCTTCTTTAGCCTTTTTGGCAAAATATGTATATCTGTTTCTAGCCTGCGATTCGCCGGCGTATGCATTGATTAAATTCTGTTCTGTTTTTGTCCCTGAAAGTTTTTTATCTGTCATAATTATCCTCCGTACAATATTTTACAGAGGTTTTCAGCATATGATATTACCCGTATTAACTATTAAAAATAATAAATTGTACCCGCAGGTAGGATTATTGTCTGTAAAAAAAACTTGATAATAGAATATGTATAAGCAGGGAATTGAATTATGAATTTGTTAGATTATACTAAAAAATTAGCAGAAAAAATAAAGTTTTATGATTCGATAGCACAGAATACTTTTTCAGGGCTGCATACGGCAAATCCGTTTGCAAAGCCTATAAATATAACAATCATCTGGGTAGAAGATGATTGCAGCAGAGACTAAAAAACTTATATTCTCACACCTGTTTCTTTGTCGAAAAAGTACAAATCTTTCAGGTTTATGCTTAATTCAAGAGTTTTATCAATGTTAAAATCTGCCGGAAGTTTTGCACAACATTTTTTGTTTCCAATGTTAAAGTAGGCAATTTTTTCACTTCCCAAAAGTTCTGTAATATCAATATTAACAGAGAATTTTATTTCCCCGCCGCAGACCATTTTTTCCGGACGAATTCCGATAACTGTATTTTCTTTTGTTTGATAAGGAAAGTCTTTGCAATCAATAAAATTCATCTGGGGCGAGCCGACAAATCCTGCGACAAATGAGTTTGCAGGATTGTTATAGATTTCTTCCGGGGTTGCAGCCTGTTGAATTACTCCTTTATCCAGTACAACTACTCTGTCGCCCATTGTAAGCGCTTCTGTTTGATCATGGGTTACATAAATAAATGTTGTTTGTAATTTGTCATGCAGCTTTTTGATTTCAGAACGCATTTGTACACGCAATTTCGCATCTAAGTTTGATAAAGGCTCATCCATTAAAAATACTTTAGGATTTCTGACAATTGCACGGCCAAGTGCTACTCTTTGTCTTTGACCACCCGAAAGTTGTTTGGGCTTCCTGTCCAGATATTCGCCTAAATCTAATATTTCAGCTGCTTCCTGAACTTTTTTTTCAATTGTTGCTTTATCAACCTTTCTCATCTTAAGCCCGAACGCAATATTTTCTCTTACTGTCATATGTGGATAAAGTGCATAACTCTGGAAAACAAATGCAATATCTCTGTCTTTTGGGTGTACATCATTAACTTTTTTGTTCCCGATAAAAATTTCACCTTCCGTAATATCTTCTAATCCTGCAATCATTCTTAAAAGAGTTGATTTCCCGCAGCCGGATGCACCGACAAGCACTATAAATTCTTTATCATTGATGGTTAAATCAACATTGTCGATAACTTTTTTTTTGTCATAAATTTTAGTAACATTTTTTAATATAACATTACTCATGTTCGCCCTCTTGCAGATATATTACAGAACTTTATTTTACATTTCAGTCTGTATTTCTTTTTCAACTGGCAGAATGATATGGAAAGTGCTGCCCTTCATTACTTCCGAATTAACCCATATTGCCCCGCCCATACGTTTTAGGAGTGTATAAGCTGTACCAAGACTTAACGATCTTACAATAGTTTTTTTGCGGTTTTTATCAAGCTGTGTATAAGGCTCAAATATACCTTCCTGCTCTGATTCCGCAAGTCCCATACCTGTATCACTCACCGTAATTTCTACGTAAGAAAGCGAATTTGAGGCTTTTGTTATTTTGGCACCGCATCTTTCTACTAAATCCATATCAGGATATTTTACTTTTATTGTTATTGAGCCTACATCAGTAAGTTTTATTGAAGTTTCAATTACATTTTGCAAGATTATTTTAACAGCATTTTCATCGCTGTAAATGGCTCTTTTTGTAAATTCTTCAAAGTCATAGCCTACGTTTAACCCCTTCTGGTTAAGCACATTTTCATTATTTCTCACAACTGTCTGTATAGTATTTACCAGATCAAAAATTTGGTTTTCACAATGAAAAAGTGAAGATTCCGCTCTGGCAAATTCCAGAAATTTATCCATAAAATAAAGTAATTCAGTAGAATTTTTGTTAATAATTTTTACATATTTATTTTGTTTTTCATTTATTTCACCGCCTAGACCGTCTAAAAGTGCCTGAGAAAATCCTATAATTGACTGAATTGGCGATTTAATTTCATTAGACAATTTTGCAAACATAACGTTTTTCTCTTTATTTAGCCGCCCTGTTCTTTCTGCAATTGTAAGAACATTAGTCATAGCAGTAACATCTCTTATAGTGATGAAGTATTGTTCAACATACTTTTTAGCATTCATTTCAATAAAGAATTCTTTTCCTTCAATGGTAAATGCACCAGTAACTACAGAGTTCCTTTTTGAATATGATTTTTCAGCCAGAAAAAGTCCGTTAGCAACTATTTCATCGAAATTTAAGCCTTTTAAATCTCTTGCTTTACTTTCGAAAATTACGGCAGCTTTATCATTTGCCCAGACAATGCGCCCGTCCAAATCTACCACAAATACTGCATCCGGAAGGTTTTTTATAACTTCTTTTGGGTTTATACTACTAAATAAATTAGTAAAATTCATAGTTGCAATAGTTTCCTTAATGTTGTATACTTTATATAACGTTTATATATAAATAATCAGTTTTGTTGTACTTTTAATATAACATAAACAGTCTGTAAGAAAAGGTTATATATTAATTTTTGTAATTTTTTTTTTACAAACTAGCAAAAAATTTCGTTTTGATGTTTTAAAACTAAAAACGAGAATACAGAGTAAAATTGTTGCGGCAAAGTGCTGTAACCCCGAAAAAGAAATGAGGATGTGACTATGAACGAAATACCAAAAAACTCGCAAGGTCCGAACATTCCACCGCAAACACAATCACAGGTACAAAAAACCGACGCTGTAAAAACTGACAATCTGCAAGATGCTCAAGCTGTTCAGGAGTCTGATGTTCCGAAAAAAGAGATTAATGAAATTCCTGATAATCCGGCTGATCGTTCTGCTGTTAAAGTTGATAATCTCGAAAATGATATCAAAATTTTTGCGTCTAATCCGGAACTTGCAAAACGTGCTCTTGATGTTGCTGAACTTGCAGAAAAAAAATATGCTGAAGCTGGTGTTGAGCAACCTGAATTAAAAGCGCTTGCTGTGGGCAAAGCGTTTGTCGAAGAATTCCAAAAATGATTAATTTGTCATTGTTAATAAAGCAATAACGAACAAAAAGTCGAAAAATTTATTCGTTGTCATTAATGTTTAAATAATCGACAACTGCTTTAAGACCCAATTTATAACTGTTTACTCCGAATCCCGAAATTTGTCCCATACATACAGGCGCAATATATGAATGATGTCTAAAGTCTTCTCTTTTATAAATATTTGTCATATGAATTTCAACTGTTGGAACATTAACTGAGGAAATTGCATCTCTTATCGCAATACTTGTATGGGTGTATGCACCGGCATTTATTATAATTCCGTCAAATTTTTTCTTTACATCATGGATTTTTTCGACAATTTCTCCTTCAAAGTTACTTTGAAAAGTCTCAATATCAATTCCGAGTTCAAATGAGAAAGCATATAACTCTTTTTCTAAATCTTTTAATGTCATGCTTCCGTATTTTTCAGGTTCCCGAAAACCAAGCATATTCATATTCACACCATTTATAACAAGTATTCTCATAGTTTACCTCTAACCACTATTATAATATAAAATCAAGAAATTGTAAATTTTTATTAATTTTTTAATTACATGTGTAACAAAAAAAGCATGCTTGCATTATCATGCATGTACAACTATCCCCAAATCTCCTCCCAAGATTATTGTTCAAAAGTCACGCAAATGTGTGGCTTTTCTTTTTTGCTTTGAATTTCGGCACTTATATACAGGTTTATACTAAATAGTTTTGATATGTCATAACTGAAATAAACTTAGGACTGACTCTGAATTCGTTTGACGACTTTTACCGAAACCTTTGATTTCGTGCAAAAGTCCGCAATGCAGGCAAAGGCTAATTGTAGTGAGATGCTGAAACACAGAGTTTAGTCTGAGCATGGCAATATTGAGTTGCTCTGGTGTAAATGTGTATATAAGCCCATAAATTTTCGTCTTGACTTATTAAAATAAATGACTAAAATATATAGTGTAGACATTTTACGGGGATTTAGAATGAGACTGGTAGAGAAACTTAAAGAGTATGAAAATCAATACATGTTTATCAAATGGGCAACCGGTGGTGAATATGGTAAATTAATATACGCAGGTGAAGATTTCATTGAATTCAATATAATTAATGTCGATACAATGGATTATTCTGAAACTGTTTTAATACATAGCCCCCTGATTTTGGAAGTGGCAATTGGCGGGGCTGATGTACAGCGTATTGTAGCTGAAGTGTCTTCTAAGATCTCTATTGATGAAGGTTAAAAGTTTTATATATTAAAACTTTTTCTTGCCCCTTCTTCATGGTAAAAACCGCCGCCACAAATTGTTTCAACTACTTTCAAAATAAATTCGCGCGGTGCATCAACCTGATTGAGATAAAATTCTCTATTAGGCAGGTGTCTTATTTTCATTATGGAATTTTGAGTGGATTCCGGCGGGATAAAGAGTGAAGCAACTTCGTTATCAAGCAGTTTACCCATTTCTTCATCGTGGTCGGTTACACCCTTCATAATTTCGTAGTAGTTGCCTTTTACAGCCATAATTCTGCTTGAGAAAAGATGCTGGCCGTCCTCTCTGTAAAGAGCCTGAGGCTGATAATTACATCTTGTTGTAAAACTCATTTTGTGCCATAAAATGTTTACGATAACAACAGATTTTTGCGGGTCTGTGTCTACATATATGTTTTGAGTCGTTACGTTGCGTGACGAGAAAGCCTCTTTCAGTGTATCCACTACTATTTGCAAATTATCAATCATTCTTGTAAATATTTCATTTGTATTGACATTTGCGTGTTGATAATCCAGAAACTGCTTATACATGTGGGTAGATACAAGTCCTATTCTTTCTTGTATTAATGCGGATTTTCTTGCTGATGTTTCAGAATTATCAAAACTTTCGAAATTATTTAACAATTGTTACCTGTCCTTTTTATCCACATGTAATAATAAACATGAATTTATGTAAATATTATATGTTTTTTCTTTACAAAGTGGAATACACAAATGGTACTATTTATTTAGCTTCAGATTTTTTGGCAGATTACAATAATCGGAGAGTACGTGAGAGTAATTTGAGGGTATAATTCTTTGTATTTATCACAAAAGTCTTTGACTTCTTTGAATGTCCAATGCTGCGTAGTTAATGAATTTACACCAGTATTTTTCATATGTGCAAGGAGTTCAAGCGGATTTGAAAAATTCAAAGTATATGAGAACTCCTCAGTATGTATAATTTCAAAAATTTTTTCAAATATATTTCTTATTTCATCTAAAGATTTATAATTTAGCGAAAGCCCTGTTAAGTCTTTTATCTCTTTAAAATTGTCATGTGAAAATGTAGAGAAAGCAATAATACCGTTTTTATTTAAGATATTTTTATAATGCAGGCTGATTTTTTCAAGATTTTTCAACCATTGAAACATTGCGTTAGATATGATTAAATCCATTTTTTTAGACGGTTTAATACGCTGTGCATTTCCGCAGTAAAATGCTGCTTCAGGAATAATTTCACTAACATATAATTTTGATTTTTCAACTAAATCATTTGCGCTGTATGTTTCAAAATGAATTTTTTTTACAAGTTCTCTTGTTAACAGTCCTGCACCGCTACCAAGTTCAAGAACATTATCATAATAGTTTTTTATTTTTGCGGTTTCTTCAACAAGTTTTTTGGCCATAATCTGTTGCACAAGGGCATTTTTATTGTATGTATCAAGACTTTTTTCAAACTGATTTTTTATTAATTTAGGGTTTATTTGCATAATATTTCATTCCAGCTTTTAAAATTATAATATGGAAAATGTCCGCTTTCAAGCAGTTCTGTTTTTGCATTATTCTGCCAGAAGTTAATCTGATTTGCAGCCGGAATAATTTTATCATTCTTGCTGATTATAGCTCTATCATAATAATGTTCATAAGATACAGTAGTATTTTTTATCCTTTCGTAAAGGGAATTAAGTTCCTGTACACGATTTTCTATTGTTCGTTCTACCGAGGCCTGTATGTATCTGCTAAACTCCTGTTCTGTATCAAATACATTCCGGTAAAATTTCCATTCAAGCCCTTTTGCAGCGTGGCGAAGGGTTAGAAGAAACGGTTTCCGCGGAATTCCGAATTCATCATCCACAGGAAAAGGCGTTCCGTTAACGGCAATTCTTTTTGAAAATGAAGGAAGTTTATCTTTTAACAGGTATGCAGTGAAAACACCCATTGACCAGCTTATGAGAAAATACTCTTTATATTTCGGAATCTGAGGAATCTCCGTATTGTTGTAGTCAAAAAACATTAATACATCAAAGTTCTCACAGTTAAGAAATTCAAACGGCTTATAATCAAAACTCCAGCCGGTAAAAAATATAATAAGCTTATCGTTATTTTGTTTGTTTAGCCAGTAATATTGCATTGGATAATTCCTTTTCCGTAATTTCTGTTGTTAGTGACAATCTTAGACGTGATGTCCCTTCAGGAACTGTAGGAGGTCTTATTGGAAGTGTAAAATAGCCGTTATGAAAAAGAATATCACAAGTTTCTATTGTTTCTTTATTACCTCCGATTATAACAGGGATTATGTGACTTTCGCTTCCGGCTTTCTTGCCGATTTTTAGCATATTTATTCGTTTTTCAAATGTACAGGTAAGTTTGTTTTCAATAATCCATTTTGAAAAGGCGACATTTATAGGCGGTAACGCTGTTGAAAAGATAAATGAGCGTGCTTTATTTATAAGATAATCAATTAAGATTCTATTTCCTGTTGCAAAGGCTCCCATTGAACCTATTGCTTTACCGAAAGTCCCTATAATTAAGTCAACCTTATCAGTGATTTCGAGTGTTTCCGTTACCCCCAGTCCGTTCTTACCAAAAACTCCGAATGCATGTGCCTCATCAAGAATTAAAATACAGTTGTATTTTTCTTTTAATTCCACAAGTCTGTTTAAATCAGCAATATCACCATCCATTGAAAATACGCTTTCAGAGACTATGACGGCATTATTAAAGTTATTTCGTTCCCTGATGAGAAGTTTTTCAAGAGCCTCCATATTATTATGAGGGTATCTGAAGAATTTGCTTTCAGAAAGTTTCATCCCGTCAATAATGCTGGCATGATTAAGTTTATCTGAGAAAATAACGTCACCTTTACCTGCAATCGAGCTGCTAATTCCGACATTTGCATGGTAACCGCTGTTAAATAGCAGTGTTCTTTCTTTCTTAAACATTTCGGATATTAAATCTTCAAGCTCTTTATATACGGGTAATGTTCCAGTGAGAAGTCTTGCTGAGGCACTTCCGAATGAATATTTATCACCCGCATAATTCAAAAATTCATCTGTAACTGTTTTATTGTCTGCAAAGCCAAGATAGTTGTTTGATGATAAATTCAGCAATTTTTTCCCGTCAAGAAAAATATATTTTTCATTTTTTCCATCAAAATTATTGATATATCTAAAATGGGAGTTTTGTTTTAAATTTTTAAGAATATCATTATAATTTTTTAGCATATCTTTTAATCTATGATAAAAATTTTTTTATGTCCATAATAAAAATTTTTAAAAATTATTATTATTTTGTAATTAATCTTTATAAAACATGTTAATTTTTTGTTTATTTGGGTATATATTTAATATATGTATTGTTAAAAATGGGGTTTCTTATATTATATAAATATAAGAAGTTTGGTCTTATGAATTACAAAAGAATATTGAACAAAAAACATTCAGGATTAACTATGTCAGAGGCATTATTCACTCTGGCTATTATTGGTGTTATTGCATCTTTAACTATATTCGGTTTAGTAGCAAAAATCAGCGATATTAAGAATATGGCTGCATTAAAGAAATTTTACACTTCTGTTAGTCAGGTTACGATGTACGTAATCCTTGACAGGTCATCACCGAATTTCTGGGGACTCGATCAGTATTCGCAGGACTCATCGGCGCTTGCTTTTTCTTATTATAAGCCTTATTTTAAGGTTGTAAGAGAATGTTCTAATGCAACTGGATGCTGGCAGTATCCGACAAAATTTTTAAGTGGCAAGGTTTATCTTGCAAGAGCGCAAATGTACCAGTATATGTTTACACTTATTGATGGAATGAATGTTATAATGAATGTATATCCAAAGGATATTGTTCGTTCCGAGTTTGGTGTCAATGTAAAAAAAGATTCAGTAGTATTTATTATAGATGTAAACGGTAATGCCAACCCGAATCAGATGGGACGTGATATTTTCGCTTTTGTCCTTAACGGAAGCGAGATAGTTCCCAGCGGCACTGATAATACGTATAATTGTAATAGAGCTGCATCTGGTCTCACTTGTACAGCAAGAGTTATTGATGACGGTTGGAAAATTACATATTACTAAATTTCAGCTCCTTTCATCTTTCATAAAAAGACCGGTGGGGGCCGGTCTTTTCTTTTTAGTTTATCAGTAAAAAAAGAGCCTTTTGGCTCTTCTTTAATTTTTACTTTTCATAGTCGGAAATGCTATTACATCTCTAATTGACGGTGAATCTGTTAAAAGCATAACGAGTCTGTCGATACCAAGTCCCATACCACCAGTTGGAGGCATGCCGTATTCAAGAGCAGTTATAAAGTCTTCATCAATTTCCATGGCTTCTTCATCTCCGGCGGCTTTTGCCTGAGACTGTGCTTCAAATCGCATTCTTTGGTCAATAGGATCTGTAAGTTCTGAGAAAGCATTTGCAATTTCCCATCCGTTAACACGTGTTTCAAAACGTTCAGTCAATCTGTCGTTATCACGATGAACTTTTGCAAGCGGAGAAACCTCTCTTGGATAATCTATGATATGACATGGTTGAATTAATGAAGGTTCTATTTTTTCTTCAAAAACAGCTTCAATAACCTGTCCCCAGTTCATGTTATCATCAACTGTAACATTCAAACTGCGTGCTGTTTCAACTGCCTGTTTTGCGCTGTAAATTTCCATGAAATCAACACCGGTAGCTTCTTTAATAGAGCCAAGCATTGTTTTTCTATCCCACGGCGGTGTCAGATCAATTTCATGTTCTCCATATTTAATTTTCATTGTCCCAAGAACTTCCTGAGCAACATAGGCAACCATGTTTTCTGTAAGTGTCATCATGTCATTATAGTCAGCGTATGCCTGATATAGTTCAATCATTGTAAACTCTGGGTTGTGTCGTGTATCAATACCTTCATTTCTAAAGCATTTCCCAATTTCAAACACACGTTCCGAAATTCCCCCGACAATAAGCCGTTTGAGGTATAATTCAAGGGCAATTCTCAATGTTAAATCCATATCCAATGCGTTATGATGCGTCGTAAATGGTCTTGCATTGGCTCCTGTCGCCATTGTCTGCAAAATAGGTGTTTCAACTTCTATAAATCCTTCTTTTGCAAGATATTCTCTTATTTTTTGGATTATCAGACTTCTTTTTCTAAATGTATTTCTGCTGTCTTCATTTACGATCAAATCAACATATCTTTGACGATATTTCAATTCAACGTCACTCATGCCGTGATAATTAGACAATTCTTCCATTTTTTCTTTGCTGATTTGTTTGTTTGGCAGAGGAAGAAGAGCTTTTGATAGTAGTTTTAAAGAAGTTGATTTTATAGATAATTCTCCTCTTGGAGTTCTTCTTATGGTGCCTGTAAATCCTACAATATCACCGATATCAATAAGTTTGAGAATTTTCATCTGGTCTTCAGAGAGATTTTCTTTATGTGAAAATATCTGAATTTTTCCTGATGCATCCATTAAATCAATAAACATTCCAGTGTTGCGTATTGCCATAACACGTCCTGCTACAGAATATTTGTCTTCTGTTTCAACTCCTGCTTCAAGATTTTTGTATTTGTCTTGAAGAAATGCTGCATCCGCATCTTTATCAAAAGAATAAGGATATGGATTTACTCCTTTATCTGCTAGATCTGCAAGTTTTTGAATTCTGGTTTGTCTTATTTGTTCTTTTGATGAATTTGGTTCGTGAATTTGTTGTGCCATTTTATACTTCCTTTTCAGTTGTAAAATCTTTTTTATTTAATTTTACCACAAACAAAATTATTGTAAAAAAAGACCCGTGATATTCGAGTCTTTTTGTAAATAAGTTCTAAATGTTTATGTAGAACATTAACCGCCCTTCATTAATCTTTGTAATTCATCCGGTCTTGACGTCCGTGAAAGGGCATCTTCAATGGTAATTATGCCTTGTTTATAGAGATTTGCAAGAGCCATTTCAAGAGTTTGCATGCCTAAAGCCTGGTTCATCTGAATTGTTGAATATATTTGAGCGGCTTTTGCTTCTCTAATAAGGTTTGCAATGGCCGGAGTAACAAGCATGATTTCCTGAGCCATAACACGACCTTTTTTTGTTCCGTCCGGTTGCACTTTTGCAAGAAGTGTCTGGGCAAATACTGCAACAAGCGAGTTTGCAAGCTGAACACGTATCTGTTGCTGCTGACCTTCCGGGAATACGTCTATGATACGGTCAATTGTTTGGGCTGCAGATGAGGTGTGTAAGGTTCCGAATACCAAGTGACCTGTTTCAGCGGCGGTAAGTGCAAGAGCAATTGTTTCATGGTCTCTCATCTCACCTACCAGAATAATATCAGGGTCTTCACGCAGAGCTGATTTCAGTGCGTTTGCAAATGATCTTGTATCCATGCCCAATTCACGCTGATGGATAATGCTTTGTTTTGATGTGTGTACGAATTCTATCGGGTCTTCAATTGTTAAAATATGTTCAGCTCTGTTTGTATTTATATAATCAATCATTGCAGCAAGAGTCGTTGATTTACCTGAACCTGTAGGACCGGTAACGAGAACAAGACCTCTTGGTTTGTCTGCTGTTCTTCTTACTACATCTGGTAGCCCGAGTTTGTCAAAAGAGGGAACTATAGAGGTAATTGTTCTGAATGCGGCGGCATAATTCCCTTTATCTTTGTAAAAATTGACCCTGAATCGGCTTAAACCTTCAATGCCGTAAGAAAAGTCAAGTTCCCAATTTTGCTCAAGTGTACGCCTTTGTTCATTTGAGAGCATCGGGAATAAGAGAGTTTCTACGTCATCTGGGCTTAGAGGCGGATAATCATATCTTTGCAGTTTCCCGTCTATACGTGCAGCCGGAGGAAGACCGCTTGAGATATGCAGGTCAGAACCACCGTCAGCAACAAGTTTTTCTAAAAGTTCTTCAATTAGCATAGTTCTATCCTTCCTGGAAATTTATTAATGAATCATTTTCTTTCATTGCAAGTTCTATTAGTGTATAGGTCATATAAGCACCCAGTGCAATAGCTTTCGGATCTAAATCGGTTTTATTTGAGGCTTCGATTATTGCAGTATTTATTTCCGGATTTTCCTCTTTAATGTAGTGAATCATTTTTTTACGCCAGGAGGGCATATCTTTGAAAATCTCGTTGAAAGCTTGTATTGCATTCTCTTCTGATATAACCGGTAACATTATACTTCCTTATCCATATTATAACAAGATTATTATATAAGAAACTTTAACAATAGTCTATATTAAATTAAGAAATCATATATTTGGGGTATAATTTTTTTATGATAGTGAAGGATTTGAAGCTTACAAATTATAGAAATTGCAAGGATGTAAGCCTTGATTTAAACTGTAATAAAATTCTTATCATAGGCAAAAATGCTCAGGGAAAAACTAATATTTTAGAGAGTATTTATTTCCTTTCTACTTTGAAGTCGCCACGAACATTGAACAATATTGAGCTGATTAATTTTGATGCAGAAAAAACAGAAATTAATTGCAATATACTTAAGGCAGATACTGATATTGAACTGGACTTTTCTTACTCAAAAGAAAAGAAACGAGAACTTGCACTAAATAAAGTTAAAACTACTCCTAAAAATTTTAAATCGGTATTAAAAACAGTACTTTTTTCTACGGCAGATCTGCGTCTACTCAGAGGAAATCCTGCTGATAGGCGGGATTGGCTTGACAGAGCAATTGTACAGGTTTATCCGGCTTATGATGACAGAATTGCCAAATACGATAAAGTAAGAATTCAAAAAAATAATATTCTTAAAGAATATTTAAAAAGTGGTTTTTTTAATCAAACTTTGCTTGATGTGTATAATGAACAGCTTGTAATAACCGGGAGCAACATAATTTATTTGCGTAAAAAATTTTTAAAAGAGATTGAAATTATTGCCCGTGAAAAACACAGGATTATAAGTGAAACTGAAGAATTGAAGATTGTCTATGACTGTTCATTTTTAAATGATGAGAGCGAGCCTGATGAAATAGCTGCAGCATTTAAACTGTCTCTGGAAGAACGTAAAACAGAGGAAATGCGTAGAGGACAAGCCTGTGTAGGCCCGCATAGAGATGATATAATTTTTTATATTAATAGTAACGAAGCTGTAAGGTTTGCTTCACAGGGGCAGCAGAGAACTGTTGTGCTTGCTCTTAAGTTATCTGAACTTGATATAATAACTTCCAAAACGGGTGATGAACCATTGCTGCTTTTAGATGATGTGCTTGCTGAGCTTGATGATTTAAGGCAGAATTATTTGCTAAAATCAATTAACAGTGATACTCAGACCATTGTAACTTCTGTTGATACTGTTCTTTTTGAAGAGGAATTTTTGAAAGACGTTAAAATATATAAGATTGAAAATGGAAGTATTGTAAATTAGTAAAAAAAACGGACTTTCTGACTTCTCAGATTGTCCGGTATTTCATTTTCTGAAACAAAAAGGATTTACATTAACTTATATTGTGTTAAGCCTAGTATTCAATGCCCTGTCTCGCCATAACACCCATATCAAAATAGTGTTTAATGGGTTTCATTTCGGTTACAAGATGAGCCATTGCTTTTAACTCAGGATGTGCATAGCGTCCTGTTAATACAATTTCAAGATTTTCAGGTTTATGAAGCAAAGCTTCTTTTACATCTGAAACTTTAATCATATTCATTGCAGTGCAAATATTTATTTCATCAAGTATAATCAGCTGATATTTACCTGAATTAATCGCTTTTTTTGCAAATTCCCAGCCTCTTTGCGCTTCTTTAAAATCTTCCATACATACATTATGTGAATAACATACCCTGTCCATTCCGAACTGTACAACATCAAGATTGGGAAGAAATTTTGACGATGAAACAATTTCTCCGTAAGAAGTTGCGCTGTCGCCTTTGGTAAACTGTATAATTAAAACCTTCCAGCCGTGTCCCAAAGCTCTTAAAGCCAATCCGAGAGATGCGGTTGTTTTTCCTTTTCCATCTCCTGTGTAAATTTGAATATAACCATGTTCTAACACGACTCACTACCTCCAAATAAAATGATAAAGTTCCTCTATCCTTATTTTAACAATTTTTCTCGCTTATTTAATCGTTCCAAGGATGGATAAATTCTTGAGCAGAAGATTGATAAGTATCTATCCCCGCTCCCAAGATTTTGTATTTTCATCATAAAACTAAATTAAAAAAAATAAATAACTTTAAGCATTTCCATGCCAATCTTTTTACAATTATTTTGTCTTAATCTTTAAAATGCAGATTTGGCAAACTATTTGCAGGATAGTTTTTAGCATAAAAAATTTACATAATTTTTGTAAACTATTTGTTAAAATAACTTGCTAACTTTGGAAATAGTCTTGTATCAACACTTTATCTTTATTTTTTAATTGTGAATATTATTAACATTAAAATTTGAATGAGCGCATACAAGATTTTTTATTAAAAATACGGGCATATTATAATTAGAGAATATAACTATTAAGTATTGTAACAATATTATGTATCTTTGAAATTCCTTTATTTTAAAAGTGTTTACATATTTAAGAGTATAAAAATAGAGTAGTAATCATGTCAGTCAACAAACCGGGATTAGCAAAACTGAATATTCCTAAGAAAGTTCTTGACAGTGCGTCATTTAAGACTGTAACTGCAAACAAACTTACTACGTCTACAAGAACCGGTTTTGGTATAATGGCTCAACGTTCAAAAGTAGGTACAGGAGCAATATTTAATGTTAAACAATATCATAGCGAATCAATAAGTGCACAAAGGCATGCATTAAATGATAACAGAATTCAGTTGAACAATAATATAATATCTGCACCTGTCTTTACACACGTCGAGAATAATGGCATAAATAAATATGCAGCAGCTTTAACAGCTGTGTCAATGCTTGCAGACACATTAAACCAGCTTGGCGGTCTGGGTAGTTTATCGGTTGGAGGAAAAACTCCGGCTCATGACGATAATGGAGGCAAAGTTGATAATAATTCTGCAGATGCTGCAGCTTTAAAAGATATGAAAAACGCAAAGGATTCAACATCATTGCGTGCTGCAATAGAAGCTGCAGAATCTGAACGAATTAGTATGAATTCTGAATTGTCACAATTGGAATCACAATTGCCTTCAATGAAGGAAGCATCAGAGGCAGCAACCCGTCAATTGGCTGATTTAGAGCCAAAAGTCAAAGCTAAAGAAGCTGAAGTTGATAAAAAAGAAAAGAATGTTTCAAATAAAGAAGAGGCACTTGCAGGAGCAGAAAGAGATAAAAATTCCGCATTAAAAGTTGCGCAGAATATGGAGTCTGCAGTTGGTCAGGCCGCAACTGATTATACAGCAGCATCGACAGCTCTGGTAGAGGCTGAGGCAACACTTGCAAGCACCCCTAAAACAAAAACAGGTCCTGATGGAAAAACACAAGTTCCGAATGAACCGGCTTACTCAAATGCTCAACGCGCAGTAGAAGATGCAAAACGACAAAAAGATAATGCAAAATCAGCATTAGATACCGCAAGAGAAAACCATGCAAATGCCGTTAAGAATTATGAAGCCCAGATTAACAACTATGAAACTGCTGCTCAATCTGTTCAAACGGCAAAAGACGAACTAAAAACAGCTACAGGTGAGTATGAAAAAGCACAGCAAGAACTTAATGAATTGAAAAAACAGGAAGCAGACGCTAATGCAAAAGTAAAAGAATATGAAGATGCATTGGATAAACAGAAAAAACTTACAAAAGATATTGAAAAATACGGAACTGAAATAACCGAACAGAAAACCCGTTTAACTGAATTAGAGAACAAAGAAAAGAAAGAATTGGAAAATACAAATAGTCAAATGAATTCTCTTTCCGATAAAATTGATAAACGTAACGCAAATATTGATACAACAGACGGTCTGAGTTTCATGGAAAAACGTAAATTAAAGAAAAATGAAAAAAATTCCGAAAAATATGAACAACTGACTGATACCACAGATGAACTTCAACGGAAAATGAATTATACTGATTTATATTCTGATAAATCCAAGGCAGAAACTATTGGTACAAAAACATTCCGAACAGGATCTTATAACGGTGAAACATTGTATATGATAGGTGCTAAACCGGTTACACAGGCGGAATTTGAAGCAGAAAAAAGAAAAGCAGAAGCTGTAAACTCATCAGATTTGAGTATGCCAGGTTTAGTTTAATAAGTTAAAATAATTTTACATAACACTTTACTTTTGAATATTTGTAATTTATAATTTGTAAACAGAGACTGTATTGTCATGAAAAAGAACGGGAATTCCCGTTCTTTTTCATCTAATAGGGTAGTAAGAAAGGGTAAGGTTTATTTGTGAAACAGGAAATTAACAGGCATGATGTCTTGGAAAAAATTACACCGTTGATTAAAAATACGGCCATGCGCTTTGGATATATTCCCATTGAAATAGAATTTATAAAAGAAAATCACAGGTGGTTTTTACGTATTTATCTATATTCAAAAGAAAAAGAAGTTACACTTGATGACTGTGAAAATGTTACAAGAAGTCTGTCAGATTTTTTAGACGAACTTATACCTGTAAAATACTATCTTGAAGTTTCATCTCCGGGTTTGGAGCGTAAATTCAAGTCTGAAAAAGAATTTGTTATTTTTAACGGGCGGAGAATAAGCTTAAAGCTTAAAACACCGTTAGAGGGCGAGACTGGAAAAATATTTAAAGGAGAAATTCTTGATTACGACGATACAAATGGATTAAGATTTTTCAGATTTGATGACGGGCAGGAATTGCAAATTCCGCGGGAAAATATTCAGTCTGCGAAATTGTATATTGATTAGTTAAGTGAATAGCTGAAAATTTAACGTAAACTACTTATTCACTTATTAACTTATTAACTTATAGGCTTAACAATAGAAAGGAAAATAGACAATGATTAAAATCGGTACAGCGCTATTTGAAGCTTGCGAAGAACTTGAAAGAGAAAGAGGAATATCAAAAGAAGTTTTGATAGCTTCTTTGTGTGATGCAATGGTGGCTGCATATAAAAAACATATGCATATTAAAGAGGCAACAAATATTGAAGCAATTTTGGACGAGCAATCAGGTGAAATCGGAGTTTTCAGAACAAAACTTGTAGTGGATGAAGTTGAAGACCCGGATACACAAATTACTCTGACAGATGCAAAAGAAATTGCAGAAGACGTGGAAACAGGTGATGAAATTAAAATAGAAGTTACACCTGAACAATTCGGCCGTATTGCAGCTCAGTCTGCTAAGCAGGTTATTACTCAGAGAATCAGAGAAGCTGAAAGGAATCTTGTTTTAAATGAGTTTTTGGAAAAGAAAGGAACATTGACAACAGGTATTATTCAACGTGTTGAAAACCGTAACGTTATCGTTAATATAGGCAAAATAGATGCTATAATGCCGCAGAAAGAACAAATTCCAGGAGAATATTACAAACCCGGCAATAGAATAAGAGTTTTTGTTTTAAATGTAAAAGAAACAACGAGATTGCCTCAGGTAATTGTTTCTCATGCGCATGCTGAAATTGTCAGAGAGCTTTTTGAACTTGAAGTACCTGAAATTGAAGATGGAATTGTAGAAATTAAATCAATTTCCAGAGAAGCAGGCTACCGAACAAAAATTGCAGTCTGGTCAAATGATCCTGAAGTCGACAGTGTAGGTGCTTGTATAGGACCACGTGGGTCCAGAATTCAGACAATTGTTTCGGAATTGAAAAATGAAAAAATTGATATTGTAAGATATTCAGAAGATCCGGTTGAATATATTGTTAATGCATTATCTCCAGCAAGAGTTGTGTCTGTTGATATTCTGGCAGATGATGAGTATGCTCACGAAGCAATGGTAGTTGTACCTGATGATCAGTTGAGCCTCGCAATCGGACGTGAAGGTCAGAACGTAAGGCTTGCACATAAGTTGACAGGATGGAAAATAGATATCAAGAGCGTTTCTCAAATGGAAAAAGCTGAAGCTCAAAATATATCTCATTATGAAGAAGTGCCCGAAGAAATTGTCGACGACGCTGAAGAAGAAGTCGATGAACTTCAACAGGAAATTGAAGAAGAGATGAATCAGCAGGCTGTTGATGAAGAAGATTTCCAAGATGAGCCGACTGCTGAAGAAGTTGATGAAACAGAAGAATAAATAATACAAATTAAAAGGCCGTCTTAATTACGGCCTTTTTTTATTGTATTTGTATACATATCCCTTTTATATTCTGTTGACAAAAAATATTGAGCAAATATTATATATTATATGGCTTAAAATACCAAATTAGTATTGTAGTATAAGTAGAAAAAAGGAGATTAATCTCATGGCTAGAGAAAAGTACGAACGTACCAAACCGCACGTTAACATCGGTACAAT
>CALVCJ010000001.1 GCA_944326015.1 Candidatus Gastranaerophilales bacterium | reverse complement strand
GTTGCGTTTACTTTAGCAGAGGTTTTAATCACCCTCGGAATAATCGGGATTGTTGCTGCAATGACTATGCCTTCTTTAATAAATAATGCTAGAAAAAGTGTGCTGGAAGCTGGATTAAAAAAGGCAGCTTCGATTATTGGTCAGGCTTTTAATATGTATCAGGCTCAGAATGGTGAAAGATTAAAGCCAGGTATGGTAGCAGGGAATATGTTAAAAGGAAATATTATAAAATATTTTAATGTTGCTGTGGATTGCAGTTATGGATATAATGACGATAAGGCTTGTATAAGAATTTTCTCTGATGATGGATCTAAAGATTCAAAAGTTTACAAAAATTTTAACGGTACAAGTCTTATTGATTTGTCCTTTTTTGATAATGGCCAATTTGTTTTGGCTGACGGCAGTCTTGTATTAATAGAGAATAACCATTATGTTGATGTTGAAAATTTATATATTTCAGTTGATGTGAATGGTTATAATAAAAAGCCAAACAGATTAGGTCAGGATTTATTCATGTTTCAATTGGATAAAAACGGCCATGTCTTGCCAATGGGAACTAAAGCTACTACTTATTACAGTGAAAATGATTCCTACTGTTCTAAAACGTCTACTAATCCAATGAATGGCGCTGGATGTACTTATAAAGCTTAAATGTAAAAAAAGCTCATTTTAGCCTTTTTTATTTTTTTGTTTCTATATAATTTGTATTTGGTATATATGAATTTTCTCCGCTAATTTCAATTTTATTAATAATTTTTGCGCGTTTTTTACGGAAAAGCATGTCAACGAAGGCTTCCAGTCGTGTTATAAAACCTGCTTCACCAGTCTGCTCATCTACAGTTAAGTTAAGAAGCGGTTTGTTAAATCGTTTCGCTCTTCTGGTAATTCTTTCAATCATAAGTGAATCAGGTCCACATCCAAATGCCGTAAGTGTAATTAAACCGTCTATTTTCGTATCCTTAAGAAAATGACCTGCAGCTCCTGTCATTTCACGTTCGTTAGCCCAGTACATATCCTGCCCGAGTGTTTTTATTCCGTCATCCATTTGTTCGTTTGAAAGCTGTAGAGAAGAATAAACTTTTACATCCATTTTTTCAAGTTTGTCAAATATTTTCATTGAAATCCTTTCATCAAAAATGTTATAACCGTGTGATATCAACGCTATTGATATAGGATATTCTTTTGTCTGATTTTCAATAAAAACTTTACCCTGCAGGGCGTAATTCATAGCTTTTTTATAATTCATCCCAGATTTAGACATTATATGGAAATTATTATATGTTCTCCAGCCGGCTTTAGATGCTTTTTTAATTTTTTCCATATCAGTAATGCCGAAAGGTTTTGCTATTTCTTTCAAAAATTCATACAAACCTTGTTTTTTTTCGGACTTATCAAGTGTTGCTTCAATCATTGTGAACTCTTTTTTTACAACATTTCTAACCAAATCAGGCAGTCCTCTGATTTTAGAGCAGTTATAAATTTTGGGAGCTATTGATTGGATTGAAGGTACTAAAATTTTATCAATACCTTTATCAATGAGATTAAGAACATGGCCTATATAAACTTTAATAGGCAGACAGGTTTCTGTAACAACAAGTGCAGAGCCACGTGTCATAGTTTGTTTTGTTGTAACATCTGATAAGACTATTTTTATTCCAAGCTCGGTGAAAAAACCGTAATAGAATGGATAATTATGATAGAAAGACATGCCTCTCGGTATTCCAATTGTCATTTCGTTGTTTAAAGTTTTTTCCACAATAAATCCCCTTTGCTACTTTTATAATACTTCAAAATTAAAATTTTTGCTATTATTTTATTTACAATGTTTACATATGATGTGTTATCAGAAGTTAATATGCGAATAAGAGAATAAGTCTTTACAGAGCACTAAGCGCTTGAAAAATAAAAAATAATCCGGCATTTAGCGTAGTGAACAATCAATGTTTGCGACACGGCAATAAAGCCGGCTATTGTCTGAGCGCAAAATAATGAGATTCTGAACCAAGTTCAGAATGACACACGAGCGAGTTTTGCCGGCTCAAGTTGAGCAATTACAATTGATTAGTGAGCGGAGTGAAAGCCGGGAGCTTTTTTGCGGTACTTTCGCTTGGTTGCTCGCTCTTAACGTCATTGCGTGTCGAATGCTCAACGCATCCGTCACTCCAGCCTCAGCTTGCAATCCGCTTGTCGGTACAAGTAAGTACTAACAAGATATCTTTAGTAGATTGTTTAACTTCCGATAACATATCTTATTGTTTATAGTAAAATAAATTTTGTAAGGAGTTAAAATGCCGCATTTTTTTATAAATTCAAAAGATGTTATTGATAATAAAATTGTTATTTCTGATAAAGATAATTTTAAGCATATTGCAAAATCATTACGGATTAAAAAAGGTGAAAAACTCCTTTTAATTGACGAAAATCAAATTCAATACGAAACTGTTGTTGATGAAATTACAAATAAGGAAATAACAGTTTATGTTGAAAATAATTATTACTCTGATAGAAGGCTGGATTTTGGATTATACCTTGCGCAAAGTCCGCTACGGAGTGATGCTCAGTCACGGCTTATTGAAAAAGCAACCGAACTCGGGGCAGAGGGTATTTATCCTGTTTATACTGATAATTGTGCTATCTGTCGAAGTGTTATCGAAAAGAAAATCCCTAAATGGCAGAGAATTATGCTTGAAGCATCTAAACAGTGTGAAAGAGCATATATTCCCACATGTTACGGGTTGACTAATTTAGAAAATATTATAAAATTAAAAAATGAAGGGTATCGGGTTATTGCATTTTGCGAACACTTTGCTTCACTTTCTCTGCATGAATATTGTTCAAAAAGTCCCGTTAAGCCTGGCGAAAAAATTGTGATAATTATAGGACCTGAAGGAGGTTTTTCTCAAAAAGAATTTGAACTTTTTGAAGTTGCCAATATCCCGATGCTTACTCTAGGGAATCTTATATTAAAAGCTGATACAGCTGTAACGGTTGCTTTAGGAAATGTTATTTATGAATTCGAAAATTATAGAAAAAATTAAATTTGATAAAATTTTATCTAAAATAATTAAAAAATTCGATAATGAAATTTATCTTGTTGGCGGCGCTGTGCGTGATTATTATATGGGAATAGAAAGCACTGACAGAGATATTATTGTAATGGATGAGGATGCCCGTGAATTTGCACTTAAAATTAAAGATTTGTTTGATGCAGCATTTGTACCTCTTGATGAAGAAAATAAAATTTATAGGCTTGTTCTGCCTGATAAAATTAACTATATAGATGTTACAAATCCAGCAGGAGATTCTATTGAAAAGGATTTGATGCGCAGGGATTTGACTATTAATGCGATTGCTATGAATATTCGAACAGGTGATGTGATAGATATATCAGGCGGTGTTACGGATATAAAGAATAAATGTATAAATTATATTAATGAACTGAATTTTGTAGATGATCCACTTAGACTATTGAGGGTTTACAGATTTCAGGCATTATACGGTTTTCAGCTTGCTCCGGAAACCATCAATGCAGTGTGTAAATATTCTGATTTAATTCATAAGTCTGCTGTTGAACGTATTAATTATGAACTTTTAAAGCTTTTTAGCGGCGAATATGCTCATTTAGCTCTTGAAAACATGAATAAAACCTGGATTCTTGAAGAAATTTTTCCTTTTGTAAAAGAGTTGAAGCAGGTTCCGCCGAATGCACATCATCATCTGGATTTATTTCACCATTCTATTGAAACTGTCAGACAGATTCAATGTTTGTATGATAATGCCTCTGATGATGTAAAAGAGCATCTTAACAGAATTGATTTCGGCGGATTTTCAAGGCTGGCGCATTTAAAACTTGCAGGATTCATGCATGATATAGGCAAGTTTTCTACATGGACTATTGAAGAAGGAAAACATAGATTTATCAAACACGATGATGTAGGTGCTAAATTGTCTGTTAAGATATTAAAAGACTTGCATTTTTCAAACAAACAGATTGATTATATTTCTTCAATGATAAAATATCATATTTATCCGTCGCATGTAATGACTTCTCCCCAGATTACTGAAAAAATCATGATGCGTTATGTAAGAAAAATGGATAAAAATTCCATTGATGCGATTATTCTGGCGCAGGCTGACAGACTTTCTGCCCGTGGTCCTGAAATTACCGATGAAATAGTGGAGCGCAATATTACATCTTTAAATATGCTTTTGCGCTTTTGTCTTGAAGTACACGAGACATTAAAACCTCTGCCAAAATTATTAGACGGTAACGATGTTATGAAAATTTTGAATATTAAGCCGTCTAAAAAGCTTGGAGATATTATGAATGCATTACATGAAGCTCAAATTTCAGGTGATGTAACAACAAAAGAGCATGCTGTTGAATTTGTTAAAAAGCTTGTTTAGTATATACTGTTTCTATATTATCCTATAGTTTTAAATGTATTTGTTACAATTTTTTACATTTTTTTTTAGTTCTTTTGTAAAAATTTTGTTTATTTAAATTATTCTTTAGCGTTTTTTTTTATTTATTTTTGACAAATTTTTTGAAATATATTTTATTTTTAATAAAAAAAACACATTTGACTCTTAATATATCCTTAACATGAACAATTTTAGTGGCAATTTTTTTTCTGCACGTCTTTTAATAAGAATGTATCATTGTTATAATAGGTATGAAATTTAAGACCAGACTTTATTATGATTGAAAAAGTTAGTATAGCTAGTGTAAATAAAAAGAATACCCCGGAAGGGTATTGTAGTGCAAAAAATGAAGTTAATCCGTCATTTAATGGTTTGGCAGACGGTGCTATTTGGCTTGTTCAGCAGTGTGAAAAACAACCTATGATTAATGTTTCAGTACTGGATTTATCTACTGCTATTATTCCGCGTACAATTGTAGAAACTAAAGAATCAAACGGTTATGCTGGTTTTGAAGCTTTCAGGCGAGAATCTTCCGGACTTATCGTGAATTGTTTAATCCCAAGTTTTATTGTAATGGCTGTTGCTGGACTTTTACAGCGGCCAATAATGAGTGGCTTTAAAAAGTCAAATCTTATAAATACCTGGGCAAATGAAGATGCTATTAATAAAATTCAAAAATATTATAAAGATGCATCAGGTATTGACCAAAAAGAAAAAATATACAATACTTTCCGTGACCAACTGGGTAGTCTTGTTGGTATTGATGGTAAAGAAATTAAAGATTTCGCAGATATACTGAAAATACAGCGTGATGTAGACGGTAAATTTTCAGGTAAAATAGGAAATGAAAAAGTACATAATGCTGTAACCGAGCTTGTAAATCTTACACAAGCAAATAAATACAGTTCAAAAGCATTTAAGAAAGCTTATCGCGATATTGTCAGCGAAACCTTAATAGCGGAAAATATTAAATTTAAAGGTGATCAAGGCTTTTTCTCCAATAATTTGGAATCGCTGTGTGAAGATACCGTAAAAATGGTTAGAGGGGTTGTTAAAGAAAATATTACTGACTCTAATATACTTTCGAAGTACTTTAGTAGTGCTAAAAAGCTTGTAAATTGGAAGAGCATAGGAGGGTTGGGCTTAATTATACCGCTTGCAATTTCAATGCAGCCTATAAATAGATGGATAACACATAAAGTTTCAGGCAAGAAAGGTGCTCCGATTTATAAGGATTTTGCAAAGGACAGTGAACATAAAGAGTTGAGCCCTAAGGAAAAGCAGGAGCTACTGGTTCAAAAATTTATTTCAATTGGTTCAATGTTAGGTGTATGTTGTCTTTCAATGTTTATGGATCGACCGGTGTGGAAAAATATTTTTCAGTTTAAAGGTATTTTCCCGACAATGGATCAGGCGCGTATAATTTCGACAGCTACTTTTGCAAGCCGTATGGGAGCTTCGGAAGACAGAAATGAATTACGAGAAGCTACTGTTCGTGATATTGCAACGTTTTCAAGTTTTTATTTCCTTGGAGATTATGTAGCCAAAGGAATTGCAACATTTTTAGAACATAAGAATAAAAACAAAGGTGTTCATTTGATAAACAGGTTGAAGGAAGCACCTGATAAAGATGCAAATGTATTTAAAAAATTCTGGCACTGGGCCAAACATACTTCACTTAAATCTTCAGACGAATTAAAAACAATCGAAGATAAACGTCTGAGAACAGTATGCCAGATAGGTAATATTTTATTCTCTCTACTGGCATTGGGTGTATTTATCCCTATTTATACAAGGTCGAAAACCAACAAAAAGCATGCAGAAGAACTCTCGAATTTAAATGCGCAAAAGAACTTAAATACTGCTCAGTCTGGTGAAAATTCTAATTTTGCAGATGCAACGACTTCAGCAGAATATGCATTTTCAAAGTCAATAATAAAAAGTAACTCAATGTTTAGCTCATTTGTCAATTCGTAAGGAGTAGTTAATTATGCAAGTTCAAAATATAACATCACCCCGATTACAACAAAATAATGAATACAAAAAGGATAATATCAATTTCTCAGGTTCAGTAGATGTTTTTTTAAGATTTCTTGATACTAACCAGGCTTGGGGTGCTAACGCTGTTGATCTTGCTTCAATGGTAATTCCTAGAACAACTGTAGATTTTGTTAGTAGAGGTCCTGCTGCTGGTATGGAAACTGGTAGAAGAGAAGCTTCCGGTACCATAAATCATTCTCTTGTAGGTGTATATGGTACTATTGCAGGTTTGGCTTTAGCTACTGCATTAAACAAACATTATGGAATTAAAGCACATAAATTGTTTGTTGATGATGAAACTCTATCTGTTCTTGCAAAGGCGTGGGATAAGCAGATTAAATCAGCACTGCCAAAGAATAAGCAAGACACTGTTAAAGCCTATTTGAGAGATGTTTTCTCAGGAACGGAAACACGTGTCGGTGATGATTGGAAAAAAATTCCGGAAGATAAGATAAAGGATGTTGTTAATAAATTTAGTGATGTTTTAAACTCAAAAAATGCACCTGTTACTATTTCAAAAGATTTAAAGGCCTATGCACAATCAGTTATAACTCATTCTACTGGATCTGAAAACTCTTTCAGACTTGCTCAGGATCAAAAAACAACTTCTATAGCCAACTTACTTGAAAGTGTTTATAATGTTTCAAGGACATTTGTTAATGAAAACGAAAACATCAAAAATGCTTTTAAAAGTGAGTTAAAAGATAATAAATATCTTGCTGCTTTGAAGCGTATGAACCTTGGACGTTCAATTTTAGGACTTGGTATTGCTTCTGCTGTCGGGATGTCAATTCAGCCGTTAAATATTTATCTTACAAAAAAGAAAACTGGCAGCGACGGCTTTGTCGGAGTAGAAGGTCGTGAAAAAGATAATTCTCTTGGTTTTAAGGCTATGAAAGTTGCCGCAGCAGGTGTTTTTGGCGGAGGAATTCTTGCAACAATAGGAATGCGCAGTGGATTGAAGGGATTATTGAAAAAAATTCAGTTCAGGGGGCTAGTTCCAACACTTGATCAATTTAAATTTATATATGGTGTTACTATAATGTCGAGATTTATAGTTGCGCGCGATAAAGATGAGCTCAGAGAATCTGTTGTTAAAGATGTTCTTGGTTTCTTTAACTGGCTTGTTTTAGGTAATTTTGTTGCAAAAATGGTTGCGAATTCAATGGATCAAAGCCTTCTTAATTACAGTGAAAAAGAGCATGGTAAAGGTTTCTTTAATAAAATTATAAAGGCACCTCTGGTAACTCGTGATGAAGTTTTGCACAGAGGGTTAAAAGCTGCAGGAATTGATACTATAGAGAATGGAAAAGCTTTAAGTTTTAAAAGTATGCTCAATAAAATTGCATCGCCACAGGTTGCAGAAGCTATTCGTAAAGAAACAAAAGGTAAACTCAGAGCATTAAGTATTGCTCAGATTGCAGGCTACTTGTATTCTGGACTTGTGCTTGGTGTAGGTATTCCAAATTTGAATATATATATGACAAATAAATCTGAAGCAAGGCGCAAAGCACGTATTGCAGCTGAAAGGGCAAAAGCTAATCCTTCTTTCAACCAGCAATATGAAAATATGCTTACACCTGAAAACCTTGCTTTTTTGAGTACCCAGATGTAAAATATCAAATAACTAATATATTAATATAAGGCTTTTTGTAGACCTTTTGGATAATCTTTAGGAAATTCATACTGATTTTCTTCTAGTAATATTGTGCAATAATATGTACAGGGTAATAGCAATCGTGTATAAACTCATCTCTTATAGGATATTGTGTCCACTTTGGTGCACAATATTTTGCTCTGACTTGATTACTTTCTACATTGCATTGACCTTTACTTCTGCATAATATAAAACTTATATATGTCTCTGCCTAATAATATTCTCAGGAATATTTGACTGAGTAAGCTGAGATTACCCCGAAGCATTTATATTGTATTGAGAATGAAAAAGTTTGTTCCTACAATTCTTTTGCTTGCCAATATTGTGAGAGCCTTAGGCGTTTCACTTGACAAATTACTCCCAATTTAATAGAACAGATTTCCTATAAGTTTAAATATTTGCGCAACTATAACATTTGTCACATGCTATAGGAGTAAGATAACTTATCTATTCTGTTTTTAATTATATTAACCTAACTGCGCATTGGCACCTGATACAACTTCTATAATTTCCTGAGTGATAGCGAACTGGCGAGTTTTATTATATGCAACTGACAACTCGTTAATCATTTTTTCTGCGTTGCTTGTAGCTGCAGACATTGCTGTCATTCTGCTTGCAAGTTCGCTTGCTTGTGCTTCTAATAGCGATTGATACAAAATATTTGTCATATACATTGGAACAACTTTTTGCAAAATATTGTGCATATCCGGTATAAATTCCATCAAAGGATCTAATATTCCGTCTTTAATACGTTCAGAATCATCATATAGACCTTTTAGCGGCAAAATATCCCAGTTTTCCACAAAATAACTCATCATATTTTTGAAACGCGTAGTTATTATTTCAATTTTATCTATTTTTTGAGAAACAAAATATTCTGCTATATCTTCTATTATAATTTTTGCACCTTCCCCGGAGGGCGAATTTACAACGTTAAGATATGTTTTTGCGATTTCACAATTGTAGTCTTTACATTTACGCTTTAATGCAGATATTCCCTTTTGGCCTGCTACAAATAGAATTGTCTTTATTCCTTTTTCTTCATAATCTTTTATAGTTTGTAAAGTTTTTCTTACAATATTAGCATTGTAAGCGCCTGCAAGTCCTTTATTGGATGTAATAACAAGAAGTCCTACTGTTTTAATTTCTCTGATCTGCAGAAGTTTAGGATAATTATCAATTGCTGACTTTATTTTAAGGCTTTGAGCACTGTAGAAATCGACTGACGCTAAAAGTTTTTTCAACATGGAGGTAAGCTCTGTTGTAAATGGACGTGATGCTTTTACTGTGTTTTCAGCCCTTTTAACTTTTGCTGCCGCAACCATTTTCATTGCACGTGTTATTTTTTGTGTACTTTTAACACTTTGTATTCTGTTTTTTATATCTTTCAAATTTGCCATTTTTATAATATAGTTTACTTTAGTCAATGCATCTGGACATCCATATTCGTTAGGGAACATTATGCCCTGTTATTCACGTCCTTTCTTGCGTAATAAACTATCCTTTCTTTTTACTTTACTGTTAAAAAGTTTTTTTGAAGTTTTCTAAAGCTTGTTTTAGTTGTTCTTTGTCAGCATCTTCCAGTTTTGCACCGTCATTGAGTCTGATAACCAGTTCATTCATGTTAGAATTAAGGTATACAAACCATTCTTTTTTGAATTTGCTGATATCCGAATTTACAACATCATCGAGTATACCTTCATTTGCAGCAAACAAAATAGTAATTTGTTCCGCAACGCTTAAAGGATTATATTGAGGCTGCTTGAGTACTTCTGTAAGTTTTTCTCCTCGCAATAACTGATTTTTTGTAGCTTGATCAAGATCTGAAGCGAACTGTGCAAATGCTTCCAATTCTCTAAATTGTGCTAAATCAAGTCTAAGTTGACCTGCTACCTGTTTAATACCTTTGGTTTGAGCAGCTCCACCAACACGCGATACTGATATACCAGCATTTATTGCAGGTCTAACGCCGGAATTGAATAGATTTGATTCTAGAAAAATCTGCCCGTCAGTAATTGAGATTACGTTTGTTGGAATGTATGCAGATACATCACCTGCCTGTGTTTCTATTATTGGAAGTGCTGTAATACTTCCTCCACCCAATTCATCGTTTAATTTAACTGCTCGTTCTAGCAATCTTGAGTGAAGATAGAATACATCACCTGGATATGCTTCACGTCCGGGTGGTCTTTTTAAAAGAAGACTCATTGCGCGATAGGCTTGAGCATGTTTTGACAAATCATCATAGATTATCAAAACATCTTTGCCTTGTTCCATGAATTCTTCACCTATCGCAACGCCTGCAAAAGGTGCAATATATTGAAGCGGAGCAGCTTCATTTGCTGTTGCTGAGACAATAATTGAATATTCCATTGCTCCATGTTCTTCCAGAGTTTTGGCAATTTGTGCAACAGTAGATGCTTTTTGACCAATTGCTACATAAATACAGATTACGTTTTGGCCTTTCTGGTTTATTATTGTATCAATTGCTATTGCTGTTTTACCAGTTTGTCTATCGCCGATAATAAGCTCACGTTGTCCTCTGCCGATTGGTGTTAGCGCGTCAATAGCAGTCAGACCGGTTTGAAGCGGCTGGTGAACAGATTTTCTTGCAACAATTCCTGGAGCTACTCTTTCTATAGGTCGGGTTTTGGATGAATCAATTTCTCCTTTACCATCTATTGCTGTTCCTGTTGGATCAATAATTCTTCCGATAAGGGAATCTCCGACAGGTACAGATGCAATTCTGCCGGTTGTTTTAACGGTCATTCCTTCTTTTATCTGTGTATATTCTCCCAAAATTACAACACCAACGTTGTCTTCTTCTAGGTTCATTGTAATTCCTAGTGTATCTTTCCCGTCATTAAACGTTACAAGTTCATTTGACATGACATTTCTAAGTCCGTAAATTCTTGCAATACCGTCACCGATTTCAATTACCGTACCGGTGTTTGATATTTCTGTTTGAATATCATAGTTTTCTATTTTACTTTTAATTATAGAACTGATTTCATCAGGTTTAATAAGTGCCATAATTTCCCCTTTATATTATATTTTTACTTAAATTTTCCAATTTATTTTTCAGGCTTGAATCAATAACATCGTCATTAATCTTAACGACTAACCCTCCAATAATATCTTCATTCACAATCCATTCGGTAATCACTGTTTTATTCAGTCGGTTTTCAAGTTTTTCTTTTATACGCTGTTTCAAGTCATCGTTTAAATCTATTGCCGAAGTTACTTCAATACGCTGGATATTATTTATTTTATCTGTTTCATCAGAGAAAGCTGCAATTATACCTTCAAATTCATTAAATCTTTTCTTCTCAATTAAGATTTTAAGAAATTCGATAGTATGATTGTCAATGCTGTTTTTGAAAACTTCATCAATTATTGAACATTTTACATCATCAGATACTGAAGGATTGTCGAGAATTGTTTTGAGATCAGTAGATTGCTTGCATGTATCTTTAATAAAGAGAAGACTGTTTAAAATTTCTCTGCAGTCCATTGCTTGATCTTTACAAAGTTTCACAAGCGCATCAGCATAATTTTTTGCTATTAACGATATTTGAGTATTATTCATTGGTTTATCCTAACTCCTGAATGCTCTGGTTTATAAATCTTTCGTGAAGTTCAGGGTGAGCTTTCAAAACAGATATAATATGGTTTTTTGCAAGTAATGCTGAGGTTGTCGCTGTTTTAGAGGTAAGTTTTGAAGAAATCTTTTTTTCTTCTGTTTCAATAACTTTTTCAATATTTTTTTCAAGTTGATTAACTTTGTTTTCAGTTTGCTCTTCAATACTTTTTACCAGAGTTTCAGCCTGTTTTTTTGCGTTTTTAAGTTTTTGAGAAATTTCAAAATCAAGATTTGCAACGGATTTTTCTGCTGATAAAAGTGTTTTACCGGCAAGTTCTTTTTCTACATCAGCTTTTTTTATTGAATTAGTTATACTGTTTTTGAAATTTTCAAGATTTCCTTGAATATCAAACTTTTTAACAATCCAGTAAAGGATTGCAAGCATTACCAGAAAGTTAAATGTATTGCTTTTTACTATTGTATCCCAAATATTTATAACCGTATTCATTTAAGCTCCTTACTGATAAGTTCATAATCAACATTTTCAATGATTGTACTCTCACCTAGAATTTTTGAAGAAATTGTTTCTGCCAAATTTTTTACACTACTTTTTAGTGCTTCTTCAGTATTCATTTCTTCATCTTTGAGCTTATCTTTTGCTGATTGTATTTTTGTTGCTGAATGTATTTTAGCTGCATCAGTTATGCTTTTTGCTTCTGCATTTGCCTTTGAAACTTTTTCTGATACAAGTTTTTTTGATTCAATCAGCGTTTCATTCAGGCGTTTGTCTTTTTCTTCAAGAAGCATTTGAGCTTTGTCTTTAGAGTTTTTTGCATCATTATATTTATCGGTGATATATTTATTTCTTTCATCAATGATACTTAGAATAGGTTTATAGAATATAGCGTTCATAATTATTATGAATACTATAAAACTTATTATTGATACTAAAAATGTTGCATTAAACTCTAACATTATTTTTCCTTACTATTTTACGAATATTAATAACATAGCTACAAGCAAAGCATAAATAGCTGTTGCTTCAGCAAGACCTGCACCTATAATAAAGTTTTTAAAAGCTTCATCTTTGATTTCAGGCTGTCTTGCAATCGCATCCAGTACACCTTTAGTCGCAATGCCTAAGCCTAAACCTCCGCCTATTGCGCCAAAACCGATTGCAACACCTGCGCCTAGTTTAGCTAAATCTAATCCTGCTAATTGTTCAATTGCCATAATTTTTCTCCTTTGTTTATTTAAGTTATTCTTCTTTAATTGCCATAGATATATAAGTTGTTGATAAAAGTGTGAATACAAGTGCCTGAATTAGTGCTACGAAAAGTTCAAATAGCATAAAAGGAAGTGGTATGAAGTACGCAGCCATTCCAAGTATTGTAAACACTAAAACTTCGCCTGCAAATATGTTTGCAAAAAGTCGCAGTGCAAGTGAAAAAGGTCTTACAAATAATTCAAGGGTGTCAACAAGAGTAATAATTATGCCGTCAACGCTAAACCCGTGAACAAAAAAATGAAAACCTTTTTTCTTTACACCGTAATAAATGTAATATAAAGATACAACAATAGCCATTGCTGCTGTCATATTAATATCATTGTTAGGGGATGCAAGCTCTCCTGTTTTCAGATGTATAAGATGCCAGGGGAGTTGTCCTACCAGATTAGCCGTCAGTATAAACATAAATAAAGTTAAGATAAGCGGCAAATGTCTTTTGGCTTCTGTTTCACCCATGCTTGCTGTAGCTATATTGGAAAAGTATTTAACTATTCCCTCGCCTATTATCTGTAGTTTGGTTGGGAATATTGAGGTTTTTCTGGTTGTGACCAGAGCCAGAATTATTAGCAAAATCATGCTTAACCACATAGTAATAAGAGTATCCATGTTTAGAGATAAAACTTGACCTGCAATATTTAATTTGTAAACCCAATGTTCCATGTAAATTCTCTCCCTTATGAGTTTATTGTAACGCGTAAAAAAAAAATCGCAAATTTTTTTTGTTTATTTTATTATAAATTTTGTAAATTATGAATATTATTGAATTTGACAGAATTGATTCAACCAACACATACGCAAAAAAATATATTGAATCCCTTCCTGATTTAACGGTAATCTCTGCATCAACGCAGATTAAAGGAAGGGGAAGATTCAACCATTCATGGATTGACCTTGGGTATGGTAACCTATTTACTTCAATTGTGCTTAAACCTTCTGGTGAATTCCTACCTGTTTACGCTAATTTAACTCAGTATATGGCTCTTGTTTTGTGTAAAACGTTTGATGAATATGGAATTCAGACTTTTGTAAAATGGCCGAATGATATTTTTGTTAAAGACGCAAAAATTGCCGGTATTCTTGCTGAAGCTGTTACTAAGGGAAAAACATTTAAGGGAGTTGTTATTGGCGTGGGTGTTAATCTGAATTCTGGAAGAGAGAATTTGAAACAAATAACTGATAAGACTGCTACTGCTCTTAATATGGAAATTGGTGTGGAAAATATTGATAAAAATCTTTTTTTGAATAAATTACTAAAGAATTTTTGTAAAAATTATCATGAGTTTTTGGATAAAGGATTTAAATTAATTAAATGTGATTATGAAAAAAGGGCTAATTTTTTAGGGAAGCAAATCAGTATAAGCATGCCACAGGGAAAAATTAGCGGAGTTGCAAAATCTGTTACTGATTCAGGAGGGCTGGTTATTTTAACTAATAACACTGAAATTTTGCTCAATGCGGGATATACATTGTAATAATAAATATATGTAGACTGATTTTTATTATTGATGTATAATTTTTTGTGTACTGGGCAACAATGGAGTATATTATGTCTGTAGATGATGCTTTGGTAATGATTTTAGCTGGCGGTGAAGGTAGAAGACTTTATCCTTTAACAAAAGATAGGGCTAAACCCGCCGTTCCGTTCGGAGGACGATACAGAATTATTGATTTTGTATTAAATAATTTTATTAATTCTGGTTTCTTTAAGATAAAGGTTTTAACCCAGTATAAATCGGATTCGCTTAATAAACATATTACAAGAGGCTGGGCATTATCTCCATTTTTAAATCAGTATGTAGATCTTGCGCCGGCACAGATGAGAACTGGTTCTGACTGGTACAAGGGAACCGCTGACGCGATATATCAGAATGTTTTTCATATAACAGATGAAGATCCTGATTATGTTTGTATTTTTGGCGGTGATCATATTTATAAAATGGATATTTCTCAGATGCTTGATTATCATAAAGAAAAAGAGGCTGATTTATCAATTTCTGCTATTCCGATACCTATTGAAGAAGCTTCTGAATTTGGAATTATAGAAGTTGATGATGACTGGAGGCTTATTAATTTTGTTGAAAAACCTAAAGTAAAACCTAAATCAATCCCAGGAAATCCTGATATGTGTCTGGCTTCTATGGGGAACTATATTTTTAACAAAACAATCCTTCTTGATGCATTAAATAAGGATGAGGAAATTAAGAACTCAAGTCATGATTTTGGCAAAAATGTTATTCCCATGCTTTTGAAAGATGGTAAAAAAATATTTATTTACAATTTTAAAGATAATTCATTCCCCGGGATGACTGACACAGAACGCGGATACTGGCGTGATGTGGGAAGTATTGATGCGTACTGGCAGGCTAATATGGATCTTCTTTCCTATGATCCGGAATTGAATTTATACTCAAAAGACTGGCCAATAAGAACTTTTAATTACAATTACCCGCCTGCAAAGTTTATCTGGGCAGAGGGTGAACGTGTTGGTATGGCTACAAATTCTATGGTATCAGAGGGTTGTATTGTTTCTGGTGCCGGACTGTCAAGATGCGTGCTTTCTCCAAAAGTTAAGGTAAACAGCTATTCGCAAATTTCTGAAAGTATTTTAATGGAAAATGTTGAAATTGGCAGACATTCAAAAATTAAAAAAGCTATTATTGATAAAAATGTAACTGTACCTCCTAATTCAAGAATCGGATTTTGTAGAGAAGAAGATATTAAGCGTGGTTTTCATGTTTCGGAAAACGGTGTTACAGTTGTACCAAAAGGTGCTATACTTTAAATTTGTTCTAAATTCTTTACAAAATAATTTTTCTGTTGTATAGTAGTCCCTATTAATTAAGATTGTAAATATTTATTAATTTCCCCTTATATTAAGACAATTTTTTTTATTTACAATTTTTATAGCTATGGGTATTGTGTTATGGCAGCTGTAAAGTTAAATATTGCAAAGAATTTTTATAATCGTTTACCTTCAATGCAAGTCAGCAAAGATAAAGTAATCGATAAAATCGTATATATAGGTAAAAAGTGGTCATCACCCCATCAGAGAGCTATTTTAGGTGTTACAGCAATTGTCATGCAGCCATATATAGACTGGAAAAATAAAAGTGTTGATGATAAAACGCGTAAAGTTGCTGTTGCAAGAACATGTGCAAAAATTATTGCAGGAACACTTACTGGTGTTGCTTTAAGGGCTGGATTTATAAAAGGGATTGCAGCAATGTCAAAAACTGCTTCAGAAATTCCAGCAAATACTAAGCCATTTATAAAAAATTTAAAACAGTGTCTGACTCCAAAAAATCTTGATCCGTCAAATAAAGATGCTCTGGAACAATACCGCAATGCTATGGGGACAATTCTTTCGCTGGTTGCTATGGTGTTTACAAATTTTCTTATTGATGCACCTCTCACAAAATTTCTTACAAATAATTTTATAAGGATGCAAAAGAAAGGAGAGAATAAATAATGTTTTCTCCTGCAAAAATGTGGAATGGTTTTAAATCTTATATATATAAGAATTATGGCGAAAATCCTGGCTCCATGCTTGTACATACCGGTGTTATAGGATGGATTTTGTCTTCGCTTGCTCAGGTTTATGCCGTTATTTTTAACGATAAAATTTCAAAAGAACAAAAAGTCTTTTTAATACCTCAAGAAATTGCTGATGCAGTTGTTAATATAGTATCTTTTTACACCCTTACAAGCGGAGTGAAATATATAGGAGCAAAGCTCGTTAAAACCGCAAAATTAAGAACAGCCGAAATTTCAAATTTTTTAAAAAAAGGAGGTCATGTTCTTGAAAAAGGTCAGAAAAGAGTTGAAGGAAAAGTTTATGCTGGTGATTGGAATTTTGATATAACAAAACTTGATAATTATAATTCTGAAATTGCGTCAAAATTTAAACCATTTAAAAATGGAGCTGAAGTTATAGCTGGTCTTACAGGATCAATTCTTTCCAGCAATCTTGTTACACCTCTTGTACGAAATAAGTATGCTTCAGCTAAACAAAAACAGGCGCTTGACAGTATGAAAAATACCAATCGGGAACAAAACGAAAAAACGTTATATCCGGGAGAAATTTCCATGAATGCATATATGAAGCTAGCTTCAATTAAACATTCAGGGAATTTAAAAGTATAGGAATTTTATTATTCCTGCAACTATTAAAGTTAACATAAGAACAAATGCTGCACTAAGTTTAAAAAAGGGATCAAGACTTTTTTCTTCATCAAGTTGGAGTTGGTTTATAACAATTCTAGAATAATCGTTTTTCATATCGTTTTTTGTTTTTTCAAAAGATGAATATAAAAGTTTTTTAAATGTATATATATTTTCGAGATCTTGTCTTGCAAGTGGATTTGAAATTGCTATTTTTTTTATTTTAATGCTGTCTGAATTATTAAGCTCATTATCAACATAAGCAGATAGGTTTGATTTAAAATCCTCATATTGCTTTGTAGCATATGGATTTTCAAGTTCTTCATCATGAAGTTCGGTCAATTTAGTAAGCATGTTTTTCATAATCATAAATTTTTCCATGCATGATGGGCATTTTTCAAGATGCTGTTTTACGTATTGTGCAAGTTTTGAACTTAATTTATCTTCAGCATAGAAACTGAGAAGTGCTGTTACTTGTTCGCAGGATAACGAGTTTTGCATAAGTATTTACTCCTTTATATGTATGCTTTCAAATCTTCTTGAAGTTTACCTCTGGCTCTTGCAATGCGTGATTTTACGGTTCCTATACTTGAATGTGTAGCCTTTGCGATTTCTTCGTAACTAAGCCCTTGAAGTTCTCGTAAAATTATTGCAATTCTGAATTGTTCAGGCAATTCTAGTATTGCGCTTCTGATAATTTTTTCCAGTTCTGATGAAATGCATTTTTCGTGCGGCTTGCATTTTTTATCGGGAAGCTGAAATTTTATCCCTGAAGAATCGTCTGTTTCATCATCAAGTGAAATTGTATCAATTTTTTTCTGTGATTTTCTGAGTTCATCGTAAAAAAGATTATTAATAATCTGATTTAGCCAGCCTTTAAAGAGTTTTGGCTGTTTAAGATTTTGAATATTTTTTGCAACTCTTAAAAGTGCTTCCTGTGTCAGGTCTGAAACATTTTCTTTTAGCGGACATAAATATGAAAAGGCGGCATAGACGTTTTTTTGTTCCCGTCTAATCAATTCTTCCAGAGCTTTAAAATCATCTTGCTGTGACAAAACGATTAATTCTTCCAAAGGCATTTTTTTGTACTGCAATTTATTGCCTGACATAAAATTCTCCTTACAAATATAGTAAGGAATTTTTGTCAGGAAATGCTCATTCCTTGATACATAGTAGGTTGATTATATTTTTTTTTATACAAGTCGAATTAAGCTGCACATATGTAGCCTGATAAAGCTGTATAAGCAGCTACATAAGGCGATGATAGATAAATTGAGCCTTTAACATTACCCATTCTGCCTTGAAAATTTCTATTTTGGGTTGCAAGACAAACCTCTCCATCCGCAAGAGTTCCGGAATGCACTCCCACGCATGGACCGCATCCCGGAGGAAGTATTGCTGCATTTGCTTTTACGAATATCGTTATAAGGCCTTCTTCCAGTGCTTGAAGATAAACATCTTTTGATGCCGGACAAATAAGAAGCCGTACATTTGAATTTACTTTTTTCCCTTTTAATATTTCTGCAGCAATGCGTAAATCTTCTATTCTTCCATTTGTACAGGTTCCGATAAATACCTGATCAACTTTTATATCTTTTAACTCGCTAACGTGCTTTGTGTTGTCAACTGTATGCGGGCAAGATACAGTGTAGTCAATCTCTTCTGCATTAATTTTTATCACTCTTTCATATATTGCATTGTCATCAGGTTTAATTAACTTAAATTTGTCTTCGCGACCTCTTGATTTCAAAAACTCTTTAGTTTTGTCATCAGTCGCAAATAGTCCTGCTTTTGCTCCTGCTTCAACAGCCATATTGGCAAGGGTAAATCTTTCTGACATTGGCATATTTTCAATTGTTTCACCGCAGAATTCCAGTGCTTTATATGTTGCACCGTCTGCTCCTATAAGTCCTATTAAATGAAGCATCAAATCTTTGGAACAAATACCTTTTTTAAATTTACCTGTAACTTCGATTTTAAATGTTGCAGGAACTTTGAGCCATGTTTTACCAAGAGCCATTGCAACTGCAATATCTGTCGAGCCCATGCCGGTCGCGAACGCACCAACTGCCCCTGATGTGCACGTATGTGAATCTGCACCCACCAAAATTTCTCCTGGATTGATAAAAGTTTCGACAAGCCTCTGGTGGCATACGCCTGCTCCAACATCTGAAAGTATTGCTTTATATTCTTTGGAAAATTCTCTTAAAACGGTGTGTGTATTTGATAATTCTTTCCGCGGACTTGGTGAAGCGTGATCAATAAATAAAATAGTTCTTTCAGGGTTATTAAGTTTGTTTTTTCCGAGTTTTTTAAATTCTTGAACGGTTAAAGGCCCTGTACCATCTTGAACAGCGCAAACATCAACTTTTGCAATTACAAGTTCTCCTGCTTTTACTTTTTTTTCGGCATGTGCTGATATGATTTTTTCTGCTAAAGTCTGTCCCATAACCATTCTCCTTTTTTTTTATTATTTTAACATAAAAAAAAAACGACAAAAGTCGTTTTAATAAAAATATGAAAAAAGGGAAACAATATATATAATTAATAATTTTTAGTTTTTGTTTAACCGAATGTTTTAAATGTTGATTCAGTATTTTTTTCAATAACTTTCTGTACTGCATCCATTTCAGTTTGAATAGCATCCTGTTCAGTATCAAGCTGTTTTAAGCGCAATTCAAGATTTTTATCCTGAGCCTGAATAATCTCAATTTTAGCATTAATTTCTTGAACTGTTTGATCATATTGATACTTATCATATTCATACTGGTTCATAGCATCATCATATGCAGCCTGATCTGTTACAGTGTTTGTTGTAACAGAGTAGGTAACTTCGTCAGGATCGCCCGGCTTAAGCGTTACGCTAATAATTCTTCCTGTTGAATCCTGTTCAAGTCGTGCAGTTACCCCTTTAACTTCTTCAGTTCTGTCAGTGGATCCTGTTGTATATACAGGTATGCTGCTTTGAGAAGAGCCTGTATTGGAATAAATTGCAGAATCAAGCACCTGCTTTTTACAGAAATACGGTGTCCAGGTTTTTGTTGTCGTATTTTCAACATATCTTACCATCCAATCTGCTTGTCCGTATTGCGCGTTAAGCATGGATATGTAATTATTTTCTTCTTTCAATAATTTTTTCAGCTGGTCATCTGAGAGTGTTTTCAAATACTCATCATTTCCTCTGAGAGTTTCCAATTCTTCTTCTGACATACCATCAATATCGTCGTCCTCAAGTGTTTGCATTTGTCTTAATTCTTTAGCTCCGACATTGTAGGTATAAGCACCTTCTGTTCCCTTTCTGGTTACGATGGACTGTCCTGCAGATACAACTGCGAAGTCATCTGTCCAGGAGGAAGTATAACTTATTAGATAAGTCCCGTCATTCTGTGCTATCATTGTTGATATTGAATTTTGCAAAGCTCCGTCTTCAAATGTGTAAACAGTTTTGGTGTAGTCTGCAACTGACGGGGGGACAGGCACTGTCATACCGAGCAGATCGTTGTAGTAGTTTGCAGATTGATTTGACAAAGTTGTACGCTGCTGATTAATCTGCTGCCCTTCATATTCAACATTTGTTTTTCTCGCAGTCAGTCCTAAAAACCTTGCCTGCGATGCTGCCATACCCATGACTTTATCCCTTTCGTTGTTTGTTTCCTTATATTTTTTATTACGGAATGTATTTTAATTTTCTTTAACTTTTGAATAATTTTCTGTTACATTTCGTTACAAAAAGGATAAAATATATGGCTAAAAGATACTCTATACAATTTTTTGCGGGTTGGTAACAATACCTGCTTCCATTCTTTCTTTAATTGCTCCTTCCGGTTCATAGTATGGAGAGACTGTCATAATTTTGGCTGCTATATCAGGATAGTAATATATAAATCTTAATTCCCCAGAAGTAAGTGGTTTTTGGGTGTGAACATTTGCGTATCTGACAAGTTCAAGAATATTTCTTGCTTCATGTTCGTCTTTGAACTCTATTTCCAGGTTATTATAGACATTTCTAAAACCTTTTATGCCACCGTATTCACCTGTTGTAATCATTCTTCCTGTCTCAATTATTTCTGGGTCCCCTCTGCCAAGTTCTTCAAAATCGTACAATTCATAATTTCTTCTGTCTTTTAAAGCTCCGTCTGCGTGAATTCCTGATTCATGAGCAAACGCGTTGTCACCAACAGCAGGCTGGTTTATGGGGATAGGAACTCCAAATGCATAAGATGTGTATTTAGCAAGTTTCCATATTTTGCTAAGATCAATATTAGGATCAATTTTATATTTGTTTTTAAAGCCTGCTGATTTTAGTATTGCAAGAAGACAGGAGGCAAGGTCGGCATTACCGGCACGTTCTCCCATTCCGTTAATTGCAGTGTTTATATAAGCATCAACCCCGGCGTCTATCGCCGCTTTTGCCCCCATTACAGAACATGCCGCAGCCATTCCAAGATCATTATGATAGTGAACTTCCACAGGCATTTCTATTGCTCTTGCTATTTTAAAAATTCTTTCATATGCAGTTTGAGGGTCTTCGTAGCCAAGCGTATCACAGTATCTGAAACGTCTTGCTCCGCATTTTTTTGCTTCTGTTGCGTATTTTATTAGAAAGTCTATATCGCTTCTGGAGGCATCTTCCGCGTTAATACCTATATCTTCTGCTCCGAGAGAAATTGCGCACTCCACGGCTTCACAGGTCATATTAATGATGTCACGCGGAGTTTTTTTCCCGAGATATTTCCCGTTAATCATTTGTTCTGATGTGGATTGTGATAGGTTAAGGTTTTTTAATTTTGGGACATTTTTGAAGGAAAGTTCAACATCCTCAGCTATACCTCTCATCCATCCTGAGAGCTTTGTCCTTGAAATAACTTTTCTTTCCGCAAGTTCAAGGTTGCCATTAAGATAATTTATTTCGTGCTTTGTTGTAGGGAAACCGAATTCTGACTGGGTAATCCCCATATCATCAAGCATGAGATTAATCATTGTTTTTTCGAGTTTTGCAAGTCCTAAACGTGAAGTTTGTACACCATCTCTGTTTGTTACATCTACAAAGTAAATTTTGTTTGCTTTCATTTATACTCCTAAAATCTAATTTACAAATATGTTTTTATTTATAAATAACTTGCATTTTTCTGTTATGTTATTTACAATGTTTAGTATGGAACGTTTTAAATGTTCTGTCAAGAGTCTTTTTATAAATAATATTATGAGTATAACAAAGCAACTGGAAAAAAAGATTAATAAAGAGTGTAAAATAGGCAATGTAAAAAATGCAATTGAACTTTGTCAGCTCGGGCTTCAGGATGATCCAACAAATGCAGATTTGCATATAAGACTCGGTGATTTATATCTAGCCTGGCATCTTGATATATCTAATTCATGCCGTTATATTGATGAGGCTATAACTGAGTATCAAATTGCTCTGGAAACTTATATTGAATCTGACGAGATTTATTTTAAAATCGGTCAGGCAAATTATTTTAAAGGAGATTTGGACAAGGCAGTCAATTATCTTGACATGGCTTTATCTAAAAATCCAAAATCAGGAAAAGCTTATTACCTTCTTGCTGAAACTTATACCAAAAAGGCTAGATTTTCTGATGCATTCATCTATGCTAAAAAAGCAATAAAAGTTATGCCTTTTGCAAATTCGTGCTCGCATTTTCTTCTTTCATGCTTGTACAATGTATCTTCGGCAAGAAGTTTTAAAAACTTTTTGCTTTCAAAGCAAGAATTTATTTTATCTTTATTAACTCTGCCTTTTGATAAAATTGCAATTGGAAATGTTTGCAGAATGTTATCTTATGTAAAATTTTTGCCGATATTGTTGAAAGGTGCGTATCAAGTTCAGTTAAACAAATTTAGTGATGCGCTTGAAACATATGCAGAAGCCGTTGAAAAAGCTCCCGGGTTTATCCCATTATATTGTCTTTTAGGAGATATTTACCGCTCTCTTGGGCAATTTGATGATGCTGTTACAGAATACAAAATGGCTATATGGCTTGATAGTTTGAATATTCCGGCTTACAGACATTTATGTCAGGCTTACGAGGAGCAAGGAGATTATGATAGCGCAGTGCAAATTTATGAAAAATTAATTGAGATAATGCCTAATATGCCGGATGTCCACTCTAATCTTGCCAATATACTCTATGTTAAGGGGGATATTGACGGTGCTATTTCTCATTTTCAGACTGCTATTACTTTAAATCCGCGCAAACAATGGACAAGTATTATAAATCAAACTTTAGGTTTTGTTTATCAGGAATCAAAGCAGGATTTAAATGCAGCTATAAGTTCTTATCAGAGTGCATATCTATTGACGCCCAAGGATTTGGATATATATGTTAATTTGGGTAGTGCATTTTATGATAAAGATGATATTGAAAATGCTTTACAGGTTTATAGAAATGCGCTTGATCTTGACCCTCAAAATGCTAAAATTCATTGTAATCTTGGTTTTTTATACTGGGGTAAAGGTGAAATTGATGAAGCTTTGAAGGAATACGGCCTTGCTATAAAATACGACCCGGATTATGATATTGCCTATAACAATATGGGAGTAATTTATCTTGATGATTTAGGCAGAGTAAAGCAGTCAATAGATTTATTCAAAAAATCTGTTGAATGTAATCCTAATTACGCTTTGGCTCATTTTAACCTTGCGCGTGCGATTTCTATTACAGGTGATAAGATTGAAGCTGCTAAACTTTATCAGATTGCACAAGATATAAATAAAATTACTAATGAAATTGAGCCGCAGGATATTTTAGATAAGATAAATGCTTTATTTGAATAGCACCTGGATTTGGATTTAATATTATGCAAATTTATTTGTATAATTTATTTCCAACCTGAACCTGGTTTACATACATATCTTCGCAGGCACCCGAACCTCTGCTTGTCGGATTTGTATCTGTTCTTGACAGGCTTGTTTTAGCTATAAGTTCATTTTTATCTGTATAAATATCAACAAGATATCCGTCAAGTTTTACTATATCATTTTTTCTTATGCTCAAAAGTCCACCCATTACGTTATAGTTTGCCGGAATAAGGTGCGTGTGAGATATGTGTGAACTTATATAGCTTGCATCCCATGGACTAGCATCGTATGGCGGTTTTGATCGCCATTCAAGACGACGACTCTGGCCTAAAGTTTTTTTTGATTTAAACTTCCAGTATCTGTATAATTCTTTTTTGTGCGTTGCTAATTCACCCCAGGCAATTCCGATATCCATTAGGCAGATGTCGTCAAACTTATTTCGCATTATATCTCTGAACCAAAAATTTGTATTTCTTGTTACAACTAGACCTGAAATCGAATATTGCGCCTGCGGTTTTAAAGCAAAAATTCCTTTTTCACCGCGCGCTTTTATGTATTGTGAATTTTCAAAATTAATTTGTACAGGATCTTTTGTAGGATCAATTATTTGAATCTCGGTCAGTTCTGCTTTTGGAAATGAGTATTTTATTCTGAATAAAATATCTCCCAGTATTGAATTAATCACTATTATTATAAATATTAAAAGACAAATTTTACAAAAAATATACCATATTTTTATGAAACTCATTGAGCACCCTTTAAACATAACTTTTTAGGTCATCAACAACCTGTGTTGGAAGTGAAAAGCCGAATGTTGAACCATGTCCTATCTGTGAATGTAAAAATACTTTTCCGCCATGGTATTTTTCTATGGTTTGCTTTACAAGGTGTAATCCGAGTCCTGTCCCTTTTATTGTGTGAATATTATTTTCGACCCTGTAAAATCTATCAAAAATCTTTTTCTGATATTCTGGAGCAATTCCGCATCCTTGATCTGTAACAGTTATTACTGCATTATCATTGTCTTTTTCTAAATTTACTTCAATTTGGCCGTTTTCAGGTGAATATTTTATTGCGTTTGACAAAAGATTTGTAAGTGCTCTTTCTATACCATCGTAGTTAAATAGGAAGTTGGGTATACCGTCCTGCTTGGTGACAGTTATCGTAAGATTATGATCTTTGGTCAGTGCTTGAATTTGATTTACGCAATTATCGACAACTTCGTAAATACTGTTTAGTGATTTTTCCATTTCAGCATTAGCTTCCATGCGTGAAAAATCAAGTATGTCATTAACCATCCTGTTAAGCCTTATAATTTCTTGATTAATGGTTCCGATAAATTCTTTTTGGGTTTTATAATCAAATTCATTGCCGTAATTGTAAAGTGTGTCAATATAGCTTCTTAAAACTGTTACAGGAGTTCTTAATTCATGCGAAACGTTTGATATAAATGTTGAACGCATAGCATCCATTTCAGCTTCTTTTGTCATGTCAATTAATACTATAATGTAGCCTACATATTCTTTATTTCTAGTAAACATTGGTGATATTATTGATTTGATAGTACGTTTATCTACCTGAATATTAAATTCAAGCGGTTTATTTTCCATAACTTCTAGTGGAGTATCTTTAAATTCTTCAATTTTATCTTTAAAGCAATAATTACCTTCTGTATCAATGTAATTTTGAATTTTGGTCCCAATCATCTGATCATCTTCAAGTTCAAGAAGTTTGTGTGCATGGTTATTGACCAGCACTACATTATCATTGTTATCACATACAACAACCCCATTTGCTATACTCATTAATACAGCTTCAAGCTTGTTCCTTTCAAGCGTTAATTGTTCTATATTCTGCTCTTCATATATGTGAAGTCTGTTAGACATGTTATTAAAAGAATTAAAAAGCTCTTTAACTTCGGAACTTACATCTTTATCTTTAATTGTATATCCGAATTCTCCGGTTGAAATTTTTTGAACTCCTTCATGCAAAACTCTAAGTTCTCTTGTAATTAGATATGTGTTAATTAATATTACAAATGCAAAAACTATCCAGGCTACTGTAAATACAAAGAAAAGCGAAGCCCTTGTAGTTGATGAAATTTTATTTATAATATTACCGGACAGACCTACGGTGACATATCCAACATTTACGTCATTGCCTGTCATCATAGGTGAACTTACTACAATGTTAGGAACTTTAGACATTTGACCAGAGTTGCCGGATTTATAAATAAGTTTTCCATCTTTATTTCTTAGTTCAATAAAAACAATATCATTGTGTGAGCTGACAATTGCGTCGACATGTGCCTTGAGCGTTTGTTTTACTTTGGAAGCCGGTGCATTAATGGTAAGTTCAGCGCATTCAATAGCCAGAGCCTTGGAAACTATTTGTCCGAAATTTTGATAGCCTTTGTTTAAATTGTTTTGTATGTTAAAGATTGCGAAAACAGCAATTACAACAATAAGCACTGTACTTATAACAAGCCCTGAAATAATCAGTCTGTTTTGAGTTGTCAAACTTACATTATTCATACTAACAATTATATCATCTCAGTCATAAACAAGCAATACATTTCATATAATAATATCCCTGATGATTATCCTTTTAGATTTTAGTATTTTTGTTTTATAGATTTGCTTCATTTAATAAAACATGTTACAATATGCCTATGGATAAGTATATTCAAACTATTGTTGTTACAGGACATTTAAATACAGGCGAACTTTTAAAATCTTATCTCAGAGAGTTTGAAAAATTTTCTTTTCTTGCTCAAACATCTGATTTTACAAAGGCTTATAACGCTGTTTGTGAGCTTGATAAATCTTTAGTGATAATGGATATCTCTGATTATCAGGAACAAGCCTTGAACTTTGTATCCAAAATAGCATCGGAATTTCCAAAGTGCAAAGTCGTTGTTATTTCTGATAAACCCTCAGTTGATATTGTAATTAGAGCAATGAGAATAGGAGCTTGCGATTTTCTTGCATTGCCTGTTATTAAAGAAGAATTTTTTGAAGTTTTAAAAAAAGTTTATGATAATTTATCAGACGTCATTTCTAAAAAATCTAAATGCCGAATTATTACAGTGTACTCAAACAAAGGCGGAATAGGTAAGACATCAATAGCTTCTAATCTTGCTTTTGAGCTTGCTAAAACTACAAAAGAAAATGTGGCACTTATTGATTTAAATTTTCAATTAGGTGATATAGCTGCTTTTTTTGATATAAAACCTTCTTTTAATATCTCGTATATGCTTAATAATCCGGACAAAATAAATGAAAAATTTCTGCTTTCGACTCTTGAAAAGTATAAAGATACAAGTTTATATATTCTTGCAGATCCTCCGTATTTTAACAGTGCAGAAAATGTTTTACCAAATGATATTACAAAACTTTTTGATATATTGAGGAAAGCATTTTCTTATGTTGTTGTAGATACATCAGGTGGTTTTGATAAAAGTGCTTTGAATGCTATTGAAAATTCTGATCTAGTTTTTCTAGTTACCATAGTAAATTTACCAGCAATACGAAATTGTCAGAGGTGCTTGGAATTATTTGAAAAACTTGGCTTTGATCAGAGTAAAATTCAAGTTTTAATTAATCGTTATATGGAAAATGATGAAATTAAAGCTGAAGATGTAGAGGAAGCTCTAGGTCAAAAAATTTATTGGAAAATTCCTAATAACTATTTTACCATGATGGCGGCAATTAATAAAGGAATTCCTGTGCCTGAGATTAACCCAGACTCTAATCTTGCATTGAGTTTTAAGAATTTAGCCTTATTAGTTTCTGATAGTGTTTACCGCCAAAAATTTATGAAAAGACAGGAAAGGTTTTAGATTATGTCAGATAGTAGTAGATTAAGCAGCAGATTTAAAAAGCGTATAGAGCAGGAAAATGCAGTTCCAGAACAGCAGCCTCCAAGAAAATTTGTTTTTCCGCAGAAGAAAACGCAAAATATTAGTGTGGAACTTATGGAGCAACCTCCTCTACAAGAACTAGTACATCAGGAAATTACTGCTGATATTGAAGAAAAACATGATAATTTTTTAGAAACTCAGGAAGCTATAACAAATGCCCTTTTGGAAAAAATATCTTTCACTCCCGTTTGGTATGAATATGATCTTTCAAAACGTAGAGAACTTATCAGGAATTTTATTTTTAATAAGCTTAGTGTTGATCACATTGAGCTTGAGGATAATGAACGCGATTTATTAACTGATAAATTATATCGTTTTGTCGAAGGTTTCGGCCCTGTGCAAAATTTACTTGACAGAGATAATGTTGATGCTGTTTTTGTGAACGGTTTATCAGGTATTTATATAGAAATAGGCGGCAAGGTGTTGAATACTGAAATAAAACCCGAACAAAGTCATATTGATTTTCTTTTAAATCATATTTATGATATGGCAGATATTAATATTGCTGATGTGCATAAAAATATTTTAAATTTAAAAATAAAGAATTATTTTGTAACGATTATTCTACCGCCGTTATCTGGCTCAGGGGTAAATATTTCTATAAGAAAATCTTTAAATTTTGATATAAATTTTTTACTTAATAAAAGTATGATGACAAAAGAAATACTGGATTTTTTAATTTCTGTTGTTAATTCAAATAAGAATATTGTTATATCGGGAGATATAAATTCAGGAAAAACTACTCTGACAGGTGTATTACTTAATTCAATGCCAGCTCTTAAAAGAATTGTTCTTATGGAGGAAGCTTCTGAAATTTCGCATACAAATAATTCCCTAATAAAATTTATGATTAATAGTAGGCACCCTGATTATCAAAAGCTAGTGTCAAGTATTTTAAAACTTGAACCGGACTATGTTGTATGTGATTTAAATTTTCCGGTTAGCAGTCTGTCAGAAATTAAAGGTGGAATATATACTTTGCGTGCGAATTGTATTGATGCAGCTTTGTCAAAACTGATCTCTTCTTATGTTTGTTTTGAACATATGCCTGAAAAAATGGCAAAAACAAAGGTCCTTTCAGATTTTGACTATATTGTTCAAATAAATAAACTTCCGGATGGCTCAAGACGCGTTACATCTGTGGTAGAACTTACTCCTGCACGAACATCGGCTTTGTCTGTAAAAACTGTTGCAAAGCTAGTTGATAATTTGTATGTTACTGAGATTCCGCAGCCGCTGACTTCGATTCTCGCGGACTCTTTAATTTCGCAATGAGGTTTGATGTCAATCTTTTATCCGTATAGGAGTGATTAATATTGTTTTTCATATCATTGAATATATTTTTTAACTTTGATTCGTTTACAAAATTAAAGTTAATCTGATCTATTCCGGGATTAATATATTTTTTCATAATATACTTTTCAACAAAATCGTTAACAGGTTCTGCAAACAATATTAGTGCTCCAAATCCACCTAATGTTTTAAGTAGTTTATTTTTAAATATCAGAGAAGACTGATATTGCTTTAAAGCTGCTTTTGCTGCATTATGCGAATAATCGGCAACATGATACATTTCTTTCATTTCCGGAAGCAGTTTTTTGTATTTACTTAATATATTTTTTGGAACTTTATCCTTTTCATTATTTTTTAGTCCAGTTATAATATTAAATATGTTCTTAGCATTATCTACTGCAAAAATCATAACTTTGTCTTTTTTGCTGCTCAGAACTTCGTATCTTTCTGTGAAGAAGATATAATATAATCTTTTAAAGATATTGATATTTGATTTTTCATGTGCTCTTGACTCAATTTTATTTTTAAGCGTTAACATTATTGTTTCTTTTAATTTAGAGTAATTGTCAAGTATTTCAGGCGGAATCTGATCAATAACACTTTTTGTATGTTTGTAAACGGCATCTTTTGCATTTCCGCTTATTCCGTATTTATCCATTTTGGCAAGCGGTGATACAATACATTGACCTGCAAATATTAATAAAGGAAGTGCAATGACAGATGTCATGCCTTGAAAAACAGCTCTTTTAAACGCTCTTTTCCCGCTAGGGTTGTAGCTGTCTTTGTCATTTTTGTACTTGTCGTAAATATCAGCTCCCAGATACATTAATGAGGGCGCCCAAAGAGTCGTCCCAAGTCTCGGGGCAATTTCGTATATAGCTGTTCCTAATTCGTTAGAATACGACATTAGTACAGGAATTGGTTTGTTTAACGGATCCTGATATTTATTGGTTTTATTTGGATTAGATGTTGTAGAATTAATCAATTTCAGGGTACCTGCCAAAATGTCCTTCTTCTTTAAAATATAACCGCGTGAAAAAATTTTTTTGCTACTATTTTGTTATTAAGTTATAATTTTAGCATGAATAACAAGAAGTTTAAAATATCATCTAAATATAAACCTGCGGGGGATCAGCCCAAAGCTATTGCCGAGCTTGTAGCTGGTCTTAAAAATGGTGATGATGCTCAAACCTTACTTGGTATAACAGGTTCCGGTAAAACATTTACAATTGCAAATGTTATAGAAAAGATTCAAAAACCAACTCTTATAATTGCACATAACAAAACCCTTGCCGCTCAGTTATATAATGAATTCAAAGAACTTTTCCCTGACAATGCAGTTGAGTATTTTATAAGTTATTATGATTACTACCAGCCTGAAGCTTATATTCCGCGAACTGATACGTTTATTGAAAAATCTGCATCAATAAATGAGGAAATTGACAGGCTTCGTCATAATTCTACAAGAAGTCTTTATGAACGAAATGATGTTATAATTGTTGCTTCTGTGAGCTGTATATATGGTTTGGGGTTACCTGAAAATTATTTTAAGGGTTCAGTAGAGCTTAATGTCGGTGATGAACTATCAAGAGACGATTTTTTTAAACATCTGGTTAGTGTGCAGTATACACGAAATGATCTGGTTTTGGAACGTTCGACTTTCAGAGCACGCGGTGATATTGTTGAAATTATGCCAGCATATGAAAAGATTATTACAAGAATTTATTTTTTTTGTGATGAAATAGAAAAAATTGTGAGAATCGATAACGTTACAGGTGAAATTATCGAAAATCTGCAAAAAGTCGTGATATATCCTGCTGTTCACTATATTTCTTATGATGAAAATGTTGATGAAACAATTTCTCTTATAAAGCAGGAACTGCAGCAGAGATTGATTGAGCTGAATAATGAAAATAAACTCGTTGAAGCTCAACGTCTTGAACAAAGAGTGAAATATGATATTGAAATGATAAAGGAAATGGGCTATTGCTCTGGCATTGAAAACTATTCACGAATTATAGAACGACGTCCAAAAGGTTCTGCACCTGCTACACTTTTGGATTATTTTCAGGGAGATTTTTTAACCGTTATTGATGAATCTCATGTTACGCTTCCTCAGCTTAAAGGTATGTACCATGGTGATTCTTCAAGGAAAAATACTCTTATTGAATACGGCTTTAGACTTCCTTGTGCTAGGGATAACAGACCTTTAAAATATGAAGAATTTTTCAAAAAAGTTCATCAAAAAATATATATTTCTGCAACCCCCGGGGAATTTGAACGTAAAACATCGGCACATCTTGTCGAGCAGATTATCAGACCAACAGGGCTTGTTGATCCTAAAATTTCAGTAAGACCTATTGAATCGCAGATAAATGACTTGAAAGCTGAAATCAAAAAACGTACTGATAAAAATGAAAGAGTTTTAATTACAACTTTAACAAAGCGAATGGCAGAAGATTTAACTGATTTCTTTATTCAGGAAGGTATCAGAGTCAGGTATTTGCACAGTGAAATACAATCACTTGAGAGGGTTGAAATATTAAGAGACCTTAGACTTGGTGAATTTGATGTTCTTATAGGTGTTAATCTTTTGAGAGAGGGACTTGATATACCTGAAGTTTCGCTTGTTGCTATAATGGATGCGGATAAAGAAGGCTTTTTGCGTTCTGAAACAAGTTTAATTCAGACAATTGGACGCGCAGCGCGTAATGCTTGCGGTGAAGTTATTATGTATGCTGATAGGATGACTGATTCTATGCGAAAAGCTATTGATGAAACTGAAAGAAGACGAAAAATTCAGATTGACTATAATAAAAAATATGGAGTTGTTCCGCAAACAATTAAAAAACCGATTGAAAATAATCTACTCTCTCTTGTTGCAAGCTATAGAGATCTAGAGGATATTGTAGCAGAAGAAATGGTAGATTTGGGAATTGATAAAAAAGATTTGCCGAAACTGATTGACAAACTTGAAAAAGATATGCATAAGGCTGCTAAAATTCTTGATTTTGAAAGAGCTGCTGAAATAAGAGATAAGTTGAAAAAATTGCGGGAAATGTCTCAGTCTTAATAATAAAATCCCCTTTTTCTTTGGATAATAAGGGGGATTTTATTTATTCTGCTTCTTTTTCGGCTATTGCTTCATAATCAACCTGTGCAAGATAATGACCGCACATGGAAAGGTTAAATACAAGCACCATACTCCAGTAATATAGTGCAACAGGGTGGGGGATTCCAAGAAATACCCATATAACGTATGTAACAGGGCCTATTAATATTAGATCTGCAATAAGTACCTGCGGAATCATAAATAGTACAGCTATGAGTATATTGCAGCAAGATTCAGATATTACTTTGAAATTATATGCATCAGCAATTTTAAATGATTTTGCATAACAAAGATAGCCTGTCAGTATGATGGAGCTAAACAAGCCCCATATGATAATTTTAAATATTAAAAGTGTATTAGGTTCAGGAATATAGTTTGCGATAAGCCCGCATAAGAATGAAGCAATCCAACAATTTATAGCTATAGATGGACCGAGAGCAACAGTTCCTTTTAATCCTGCCCAAAATAGTGCAAATACGTTAAATGACGGCATAACTTCGGCCTTTCCGCTTCTTACATTTGCCGTACATTTTATCATAAAACCGAAAAGTATAAGATATGTAATTGAAAACAAAAACCAGAATCCTGTCAAATTTCCATTTTCAGCGTTCATATAAAGGTATGCACAGAAAAATACCGGTATTGCAAAAATTATACATTTCCAAATTGCATTTGTATCCTGATAGGATTCTTCAAAAGCGTCTTTTATAGATGCCATATTCCAAAACTCCTCTGTTCAGCTAATTTATTCTCAACAATTTAATTATAACATATCTTTATATAAAAAACAACCCCTTGCTTATTGTATAGGCAGTATAACAGTAAATGTAGAACCTTTTTCGGGTATGCTCACAAGTTTGATTGCTCCTCTATGCAATTTTACAAGTTCTTTAGTAATTGCTAAGCCCAAACCAGTTGAATTTTCCTGATTTCGGTCTAACTGTTCAAATTTATTAAAAATTTTTTTCAGGTTTTTTTTCTCAATTCCTATTCCGTTATCCTTTATGCTGATATATATTTTGTTCTCTTTTTTTATGCATTTAACTATGATTTTGCCGTTTTCTCGTGTATATTTTACTGCATTGCTAAGCAGATTAAAAAGTATTTGTCGTAATTTTTGATAATCAGCTTTAATTTCTATATCTTCGGGAATTTTTGTATTAAGTGTCTGATGTTTTTTTATAAGGAGGGGTTTAATAACATTTATTACTTCATTAAGTGCCTGCTGAGCTGAAAAGTGTGTAATATTTAGTTTCATTGCGTTTGCTTCAATTTTTGTGATATCAAGTACTTCATTTATAACCCCTAGAAGGTGTAGCGCGGATATTTTTATGTCATTAATGTATTCCTTTTGTTTGTTATTTAATTTTCCAACAAATTCTTTTTCAAGTAAGTCTGAAAAACCTAGAATTGAATTAAGTGGTGTTCTAAGTTCGTGTGAAATGCGGGAAATAAAGTCTGTTTTAGTTTTTTCTAATTTTGTAATTTTCTCATTGCTTTTTTTTACTTTATCAAAGCCTTCCTGAAAAGCATGTATTTGCATTTTCAAGATTTTGGAAATTTCTTCATCTTTTGTAATATTTGCAATGACAGATGCACAGGCTTTAAATATTTTTTTATCGTTTTCGCTAAAATTGCTGCCTGTTATTATTATCTTGCCAAATGGGGTTTTTTTATACAATAAATCTTCAATCAGATAGCTTTCATCTATATCATTTATAGAATTTACTTTTTTATTAAAAAAGTATTCTGGTTTTGTAGAATTTGTGTAAAATATATAGCCTGAATTAAATCTAAAAATTTTTTTCAGGTTTGAAAAAATTTGTTCCCCAAAATTCTCAGAATTATTTATTTTGTTAAATTCACATATTAAATCAAGTGCTTTTTCAAATCTGTTCAAATTCTACTCCGCATTGTTTTTTTCAATATAGCCTATATATCTAAGATTTCTGTAATATCCGTCATAATCAAGTCCGTAGCCAATAAGAAATTTGTCATCAACTTCAAAACCGTAATAATCAGCATCTACATCTGCAATTCTTGTGATTTTTTTGTCAAGCAGTGAGCAAAACTTTGTTGATTTTGTATGGAAATTGCAGTTTAAAAAATCAATCAGGAATTTAGCAGTAAGCCCTGTATCAACGATATCTTCTACAATAAGAACATTTTTTCCGTTAAGATCTGGCAGTGATATATCTACTGCGTTGACTTTGCCTGAGGTGCTCGTACCGCCATTATAACTTGAAAGCCTTATAAATTCTAACTTTATTGGCATATTCAAATGTTTTACGAGATCTACTGCAAACATTACTGCGCCCTTTAACACGCATATAGCGTAAACTTCTTCGCTGCCGTAAAATTTGTTCATTTCATATGCCAGTTCTTTAATTCGTTCCTGTATTTGTTGTTCTGTAAACAAGATTTTTAGTTTTTCAATATTCATACAGCCCCTCTTTTTTCAGTTTTAATACATATGATGCATTATTTGTAACCTTAAACTTTTCATTTATACCAATTCCTGCAGCCCACACAATTTCGTTACCTTTGCACAAAAGAACTATATTGTCTTTTTCATGTGCCGGAATTTTTTTTTCATTCAGATATTTTTTTAGTTTTTGTGAACCGTTTGAGCCAAGCGGAAAAATCCTGTCTCCGTCTTTTCTGTGCCTGAGGGTAAAATCAATTGTTTTTGCTGAAATATATGCTTTGTAATCTTTGTCTGCCGGAAATTGTACAACTTCTTTATTATATGGCTCTATTGTGAAAATTTTGTCCTCAAAAGTATAATTTCCACATTGTGTTATCTTGATTTCCAGAGCGTTTTTTCCTTTTTGAGTGATAATTTCAGTTTTTTTATTATTTACGAAAAGCCAGATATCTTTGGTTAGTGATATTTTTTTACCAGATTTGGATGTTTTATTTTTATTTATAAAATCAGTTATATATTCAATTTTTTTTCTGTCATATTCAATATGATGCTGTACCAGAATATTCCGTATTATCATTTTTTGTTGAGATTCTGCAGCATTAATAAGAAGTTCCTGCGTAAAATCTTGATTACAGCATAAGTACTCCTTAGCAGTTTCAGATAGTGAATTCAGTGCTTCTGTCACTTTCGGGTTAATTTCCTTCAATACTGGCAAAATTTTATGTCTTATAAGATTTCTTTTATATTTTGTATCATTGTTTGAGCTGTCTTGGTTTGGTATTAAACCACTATCTGCACAGTATTTCTCTATTTCAGAGCGTGGAACTTTTAAAAGTGGTCTGTAAAATATATCTCTATGTTCTGCAATAGCGCAAAGTCCAGTAACACTTGTTCCTTTGATTATTCTATAGAGTAAAGTTTCAGCATTATCATCAAAGTTGTGTGCAGTTAATACAATATTTGAGTTAAATTTTTTGGCACATTTTTCAAAAAATTTGTATCTAGCTTCCCGTGCTGAAGTTTCGTTTTTTTTTACTGAGTCAGGTAAAATTTCAGAATAATAAATTATTCCACGTGATTTTGCAAAATTTTCACAGTTTTTTGCTTCTTCAAAGCTTTCTTTCCCGCGCCAGTTGTGATTAAGATGAGCAGCAACAATATCAAATCCAGATTTATACATTATATCAAGCAGGCACATAGAATCAAATCCGCCGGAAAAGCCTATTATAAACTTTCCTGACAAATTGTATTTTTTTATAAAATCTTTGACTGTTTTATTAATCAACTCATGCATCGCGTAATTTTTTAATACCTTCTTTTATTTCAACTGCGTCAACTCCGAGTTGCTCAAGAGTTTTCATTGCAAGTGATTCAGGTTCTGTTGTAAGTGCAAGCAGCATATGTGAGGATTCTATTTTTTGTTTATGTTCTTTTTTGGCGAGTTCCCAGGCTGTTTCAAGAACGCGTTTTGCGCGTTCTGTAAAAACAATTTCCTTATCATAATATTCATTCCCGAATCCTATAAGGTTTTCAACAACATTTCTTGCATCTTTTATGTTTATTTCAAGTTCTGCAAGTACACGCGCTCCAACACCTGTAGCCTCACCTATAATACCGAGTAAAAACATTTCAGTTCCGACAATATTTCGTCCGAGCCGTCTTGCTTCTTCCTTTGCAAGCCGTAATATAGTAAGTGTTTCCGGCATTTGTTTTTCTATGGGTTTAATTATGCTGTGCGCAAGTTCATCTCCTGGGATTTTTAATTCTTTCAGTATGTCATATGCAATTCCGCTTTTCGTTTTCAAAAGACCAAGGATAATGTGCTCTGGCAGTACAACTGATGAACCTAATTCTTTTGCTGTTTCAAGTGCCATGTTCATTGTTCTGAAAGCATTTGGTGTGAATATAATTTGTCTTCCTTCGTATTCAGACTGGCGTGATTGAATATTCTTCAATTTTTCTTCAAAAATTTCACTCGTAACTCCAAAGTCTGCAAGGATTTTTGATAACTGTGACTCATTATCTTCCAGAATTGAAGATAAAATTTGTTCTGTTCCGAGTATTTCGTAATTAGAGGTTGATAATTTTGCAACTGCACGTTCAAAAACTTTTGCAGATTCTTCACAGTCAAAAATATTATCTGTTTCCCTGGCTTTATCTTCTTTTGTGTAACTATTGTCATCGATTTCTGGATGGTAGAGAAGTTTTGTTTTTTTTTGAACAAGTTTTTCAAGAAGTAATTTAGACTTATAGATATCAAAGCCTAATTTTTCAAGAATTTTAACGTTATTTGATTTTCTGTCTGATATTACTGACAAAAACAAATGTTCGTATAAAATTGTGGGATTTCCTGATTTGTTTGCAAGATCAAGTGTTTTTTTTAATATCTCTTTATATTCATCCGCAAATGGCGGTATTTTTGCCTGCGCTGCCTGACTGCTACTCAATTCTGTATATTTTTTTATTTCTTCTACAAGTTTTTCATGCGTAATATTGTAAGATTTAAATATTTTTAAAGAAATGCCTTTTGCTTCATCAAAAAGCGCAAGCAAAAGCAATTCAGGAGTTATTTTTTTTACTCCGAGTTTTTTTGCAGTATTTTGTGATGAACTTACTACATTTATTGCTTTTTCCGTAAATTTTTCAAACAAAATCTATTCCTCGTCTTCAGCTTCATCGTCCATATTTTCTACATAAGCCGCAACTTTTTCAAATTCTTCGTCGTCATCAATTGTTTCAAAAAGGTATTCATCGCCATCTTTTGATAATTTCATCAGTACGGCTTCATCATCATCTTCTTCTTCTGTATCAACAGGAAGAAGTAGTGCATATTCCTGTTCGTCTACTTCTACAATATCGTACAATTCAAATTTGATTAAGTTTCCATTTTCATCAATTGTTTCAATAATTTGGTCTTCGTCTGCCATTTTGCTATCTCCTTATTTTTTATGTGTATACAGGTACTGTTCAAGTATAATACAAGCGCTTTCAATATCAACTAGTCCTTTATCTTGTCTGTAGTCAATTTTCTTTGCGCGTAAATTTGCTTCTGCTGCGTCAGATGTTAATCTTTCATCCTCAAATATTAATTCAAATCCTTGAATTTTAGATGCAAAGTTTCTGCAGTCTTTAGCCTGAACTCCTTCTGTTCCGTCCATATTAAGAGGAATTCCGGCGACAATCGTTTTTACATTATTTTCTTTTGCAATTTGAATAATTTTTTCAATAGCCTGAACTTCCGGCTGTCTTTGAATATAAGAATGGCCGTTTGCAAGCATAAGAAGATAGTCGCTTAAAGCGATTCCTATTCGTTTGGTTCCAATATCCAGCGCCATAATTTTGTACATTATTTTACCCACATATCTTCTATTGCTTTAATTTTATCTTTATCCTGTAGAGAAAAGTAGTATTCATATATACTTTTTCGAATTACATTTTTCAAAAATTCATGTAGTAGCTCTTTATCATTATATAAGGAATATAAATTTTGTGAAGCTTTTTTTTCTCCGTCGCAGCTTTTTAATAAAGCTGTATGAAGAATACGTTTTTTCCAGACACTGTATTCTTGAGGATAAAAAATTTTATAGAGATTATCTTCAATAATTTTTTCGTAATCTTCTGTCGATGTTTTGTTGAGAATTTTAATAAACTCTTCAAATTCATCGCTGTACGCACTGTTTAAAAACCAGTAATCCGTAAAGTCATATTTTAAAATTTCTTCAAATTCTTTTTTTGTTATTTTTTTATTTTTATATTCAATTTTTGTTTTATCAGGTTTTACGTCAGCAATCAAGTTTTTCCAGCAAGCATATTCGTATGGTATTTTATTTGCTGACAGCTTTTCTGCATCAAGCAGTATTGTTTTTAATATTCCTGGTTCAATGTCAAGTGCGCGCTGCCCTCTGTAAAATCTTTCTATTATTGCATTACATTCAAATTTTGAAATTTCATTAAACCCGAAACAGTCGCGGATTCCTTTATAATCATCAATTACTATTGCCACGAACTGAATTTTACCGCTGCTGTTAATTCGTGAAATAATTATAGCCTGGTTACCATGACCGTCCGGATATGTTATGCAGAATTTGTACGGCTTTGAGTCTTTAAGAAGATTTTTATAAAATTCTTTTGTATTATCTTCTCTTATACCTGAGAGTTTCAGTAAATTAATATTTTTTTGTATTGCTGGGACAATTTTTGTATCAGCATACTCAAGTGTATTCAAAAGTGCGTGATATGCAAGAGGTGATTTAGAGTTTCCCAATAATTCCAAAGCGATTTTTCCGGCTTCTGTATCAGGCATTGATAGAAACACAGGAACGAGCATGTTTGCAAGTTCATCTTTTGTATAATCTTGAGATAGTGATTTTAAAAGTATAATCTTGTCGGTATCAGGCAGTGAGTTAAAGAAATCAAGAAAATCAATTTGAACTTCCGGATTTATTATAGCCTGATTAAGCAGTTTTTTTGTATCTGCATTTACAAGTTCATCAGGGTTTTCAAGGTATTGCTCGCATTGTTCGTAAGACCAGTTTGTATCTAAATCTCTCAACAAATCAAGTGCAAAAATTTTTGCACTGTTTGAAGAAAGATTATTTTTGATTACTGTCCAGAGTCTATCTGTAAGCTCTTTAGCCGGACAGTAGCGTAAAAGTAAAAATTTTATTAACTCTGGATTTATATGCTGACTTGAGATTTCTCTGAAAAGGAGTTTGATAATAATACTTTTGTCGTTCTGGGCATCTAAAACTCTGTAGTTTGCTGCGTAATTCTCATAATCGCTAATTCCTGTTAATGCATTATTTATTTTTGAAAGTTCCGTTTTTATTTCAAACGGATTAAGCTCAATGTTTTCGGTCATTTGCGAGCTTTCCCCCAGAAGGCATCAAGTATCTGCTGCGCTTCGGCAGACGGCATTCTGTCGTTAAGGATTAAATATTGAACGGCTATCATTGCGCATTCCGAACAAATATTAACACCTGGTCCCTGAACCATTTTCAGAACCTGAGTATTTGGTCTTCCACAAAAACTGCAATATACTGCATCATCCTTATGATGTTCGTTTTCTTTGTTATGTTCTGATTTTTTTTCTCTTTTTTCGCCGAACTTAATTACTTTTTCTTCTGACATATAAAACCTCACATTTTGTTTTTGTAAATTTTGTTTATAAAATTTGCTTTATAAAATCAGTTTATTTTATAATAAAAATTACAAATTATTTTTATGAGGATGATTATACCATGAAAAAAGCATTTTTACTAGCAAGTATCTTGTTTATTTCTGTTATATCAACAGCATGTATTAATAATTTTGCGGTGCAGGAGCTCAACAATAAAGCAAAATATTTTATGGATAAAGGTGATTATGTATCCGCTATTGAACGATTAAAATCAAGTGCAGATCTTGACGGGAGCGTATTCGAAACTCAGTATAATCTTGCTGTTGCCTATACAAAGGCTGAAGATTATGCAAATGCAATAAAAACCTATAATAATGCTATTAAATTAAAACCTGACTTTCCCGATACTTATTATTCTTTGGCTGTGTGTGAGGAAAATCTCGCAAAGGATATAATATCCGGTGATGTAATAGTAAATGACGATGATACAATATCTAAAACTGAGGTTAATAGTATTGATTCTGGCTCCGATAATCTGCTGAATAATCAAGAACTTCCGTCTAATGCAAAAAAAATGATTACTAATCTTTTAACTAATGCAATTTCTGATTATGGAATTTATCTAGATAAAGGCGATAGTATTGATGACAGAACTTTTGTCGAAGATAAAATAAAAGAATTACAGATGCTACTGGCAAAAAATGCGGTTAAGTAATTATGTTCAGTTCTCCCGGTGAAATCGCATTTAGAATTTTTAATTTCCCAGTATATTTTTACGGAATAATTCTTGCTTTTTCTATTTTTACGGGTATATCTTGTGCTTATGTTTTGTATAAGTATTTTTATGAAAGAGATAAAGCTTCAAACATATTAGACTTTGCTCCGTATCTGATTATTTTGGGAATAGCTGGTGCAAGACTGTATTATTGTCTTGTCAATTATTCTTATTATCTTCAAAGTCCTATAGAAATTTTTTTTATCCGCCAGGGCGGGCAGTCGATTCATGGCATGATTATTGCAGGAATTTTATCTTTGTGGATATTTTCAAAAATTTATAAAATGTCTTTTTTAAAACTAGCTGATGTATTTTTGTGTGCAACATCTCTGGCTCAGAGTATTGGCAGGTGGGGAAATTTTTTCAACTCGGAGGCTTTTGGTACTCCGACAGATTTGCCATGGAAACTTTTTATTTCGATAGCCCACAGACCTTATCAGTATATTGATTTTCAATATTTTCATCCTGCTTTTTTATATGAAAGTATTTTAGATTTGTTAATTTTTATTATATTGCTTATATTATTTAAAAATTTCAGTAAAAAGCCGGGTATCATTGCATGCACATATCTAATTCTATATTCTTTTGTAAGAATTTTTATTGAAAATATAAGAATTGACAGTGCATTGAATGTTCACGGACTACCTGTTGCACAGATTATGTCATTTATTCTAATAATTTTTGCTTCATTTTGTATGGCTTATCTAATTTTTCGTAAAACTTAAACTGATGATTTTTTGTTGATTTTTGTTTATATTTAGGTTTAAATTTAATTGTTATGGATATAGATCAAAATTTACCCCGTAATGCTTGTAAAAAGGCTTTAATATGGCTTAATGGCGCTCATTTTATAAATGATATATATACAGGTGTGTTGAATCCAATTATGCCTTTTATTTCGGCAAAAATTGGTTTATCCATGGCAGCTGCAACTGTTATATTAACTGTATCACATATTTTTTCTTCGCTTTTACAGCCTCTTTTTGGCTTTTTTGCAGATAATATTGTAAAGCGTTCCTTTATATTCTGGGGAATAATTTTATCTTCAATATTTATTCCACTTTCTGCCATGGCACATAGTGCTTTTATGCTTGTGCTTTTTATAATTGCGGGAAGTGTCGGATCAAGTCTTTTTCATCCTCAGGCACTCGGTTTTGCATCAAGATTTGCAAATAAAGTAGATGCTGGAAAAGCAATGGCCGTATTTATTTCAATGGGTACACTCGGCTATTCGAGCGGACCTGTAATTTCTTCTGCTATTACTCAGTTTTTAGGCATTCATAAAATGCCTTTAATGTCAGTTTTGGGACTTTGTTGGGCTGGTTTAATGTTTAAGTTCATACCGAAACTCTCTGTTTTTAATAAGAAATTTACACGTATTGATTTTAAATTTGCTTTTAGAAAAATTTTATCTAACAAAAAGCTTAATATTTTAAATGTTATTGCTATGCTTAAAACAATGATAAATTCTTCCTGTTTTATATTTTTACCTTTTTTGTGGAAAAACATGGGTTACCGCCCTTTTTATATAGGAGCTGCGCTGTTTGCTTTCATTTTTGCCGGTGGGATAGGCTCTCTTATTAGCAGCAGCATTGAAAAGAGACTGGGAGCAGCAAACGTTTTTTATATTTCTATGATTTCAACATTTCCTTTAATGTTAATTTTTGTTTTGACTTACAAGCAACTGCCAGTTTTTTCTCTTGTAATTTTTATTATAACCGGTTTTATAACTATGATGGCAACCCCTGTTACATTAACAATGGCACAAAATGTAATTCCTGAATATAAAAGCATTATATCAGGATTTATTAACGGTTTTTCCTGGGGTGTTGTGGCAATTGTTATGTCTGCATTGGGATTAATTGCGGAGAAATATGGTATTACAAATGTATTGTTATTTGTTTCTGTAATTCCTGCTGTCTGTTCTGTATTTGTTAAAGAATTATTCAAAAAAGAAAACGATTAAGCTAAAAAGTTTAAAGATTTTTTTAATTCATTGTTTTGATATTTTGTTGCAAGTTTTTCTTGAAGATATGCAATTTTATATAAAAGTTTATTTGAAAGTAGATCAAGACTCATTTTTTTATCCATTTTGTTAAGCATGCTCAAATCATGTTCACCGCCGAATGTATGCGTATTATTTATATTGTAAGACACTAAATTTGCAGTCTGAATAGAAGCTGATAACGCACTATTCATTGTGTTAATTGCATTAAAGCGGGCTATGGACGAAACTAACATTCCTAACTCCTATCTTATATCTCCTACTTTTTTAGTATAAATCAATATGATTATAAAATCAAGTATTAATTTTTGTAACAAGTTGTATAATTTTTGAAATTAGATACTTTTTATATACTTTATATATATAATAAACTCAAAGATATTAAAAGAGACAGTATTAAATAAGAGAGAGACATAAATTTCTATTCCTACCTTCCTAAAAAAACAGAATTTTAACCCCGAAAGGGGTATTTTTTTGCACAAAAAAGCCATCTTAAATTTAAAGACGGCTTTTTGTAATTTATTATTTTTCAAGCAACCCGATTTTGTGGATTTTAATGAAGTTTGTGCCTCCGACAAGTAATTCTGGTACAGAACCTGTGATTACGACATAATCACCTTTTGCAAGGCCTAAACCATTAATCAAAAATTTATCCAGCTCTAACAATGATTTTTTATCAATTGATGGTTCAATATCAACAGGAATAGGATAAACTCCCCTGTATAATTTTATATCACGGCATATGTGTCTGTGCGGGCAGCAAGCAAAAATAGGAACACTTAGTTTTGCTTCTGCAAGCATTGATGCGGTAAATCCGCTTCCTGTTAATGCTATTGCTGCTTTCACATCCATTTTTCTTGTCATATCTGCAATTGACATTCCGATTGCCATAGCTTGTGAATCTTTTTCTTCTTCAATCATTTTTCTCGGAAATTTATTTTTTCTCATAAAAGGAGAGGATTCAACATTATCAGCAATTTTTTTCATCATTGCAACAGCTTCAACAGGATAAGCTCCGGCAGCAGTTTCACCAGATAACATAATTGCATCAGTGCCATCGAGAATAGCATTTGCAACGTCTGATGTTTCAGCACGTGTCGGAATAGGATTTTCAATCATGCTGTCAAGCATCTGGGTCGCAACAATTACAACTTTTCTTTTTGCATTTGCTTTTCTGATAATAGTTTTCTGGACAATAGGAACTTTCTCATTTGAAATTTCAATACCAAGATCGCCTCTGGCAACCATTATGCCGTCTGAAACTTCAATAATTGCATCAATATTTTCAACAGCTTGCGGTTTTTCTATTTTTGAGATAATTCTGGCAGTTGTATTTCCATTTTCGTGGAGAAGTTCTCTCAGTTTTACAACATCTGAGGCCTGTCTAACAAATGATAAGCCAAGATAGTCAATATCATTTTTAGCCGCAAATTCTACAAATTTTATGTCTCTTTCAGTCAAAACATCAAGGCTGCCTTGAGAACCCGGGATATTGATACCTTTTCTTTGTTTTAAAAGCCCGTCTGTCAATACTTCAGCAAAAATAACTCTATCTTCAACTTTTTTTACTTCAAGTTGAATTTTCCCGTCATCAATCATTATTTTTTCACCCGGGGTAACATCATCAGCCATGCCTTTATAGTCAACAGGCAGAATGTCGCCTGTTACTTCCGGTTGGTGTTTAAATTTTAATATTTCCCCTTTTTTTATTTCGATTGATTCCGGCAGATTGCCTATTCTGATTTTAGGCCCCTGAAGGTCTAAAAGTACTGGAATAAGAGTTCTTTCTTCTTTTTCGATTTCTCTGATGTAAGACAAATTTGTTTTGTGCATTTCAACATCGCCATGCGAAGAATTTAATCTGAACATGGTTACGCCGGCTTTGAAAAGCTCTCTGATTTTTTCTTTTGTTGACGTTGCAGGGCCTAGTGTTGCAACGATTTTGGTCATAGTGTAATTATCCATATTTTTCCTTTCTATGTTGGGTAAATTATTAAAATATTAAATTACTTGTTTACAAAAATTTAATTGTACGTTATAATCTTACACGAAAAAGGTTTACTAGTAAATATGAGGAAGTAAGAAAATGAAAAAATTTATTTCAGGGGTTATGGCTCTAAGCTTGCTTTTATTAAATTCTGTTCCGGCTCTTGCAGTTTCTATAGCTGATGTTGGACAAAATTACTGGGCAAGCAAAGAAATTAATATCGTTGTTGATAATGATATTATGTCTCTTTCAGGTAATCGTTTTAATCCTGAAGGAAATATGACAAGAGTTGAGTTTGTGAATGCCCTTTTAAAAGTGTTATCTGATGAAAATTTGAATGTTACTATTTCAAATAAATTTTCAGATGTTGCAAAATCTAATCCAAATTATGATAACATTTTGCGTTCACAGCAATTGGGTCTGGTTTATGGTTATCCGAACGGCACATTTCAGCCTAACAAAGCAGTCTTGAGATCTGAAGCTCAATCTGTTATCAGCCATATTACAAAAGATATGGATGCTGATAAATCTATTCTTAATCAGTTTAAAGACGCTTCGGCAATTCCTGGCTGGGCTAAAAATGTATATGCTAAAACAATTAATTACGGTATCTATGTAAATTATCCTGATTCAAGAGAATTAAGACCTAATGATAATTTATCAAGAGCTGAAGCTGCTGTTCTTTTAGCAAGACTTAAAGAAAAATTGGATCTTGTAAAAGCACAGTATATTGGCGCAACAAGAATTGAGCACCTAGATGTAAAAAGAAATGCTCCGAATAATGAAGTCAGAATAAATAATATTCAAAATATTATTAATGAAGGTAATGTTCTTGTTGTTGCCTTTGAAGATAAATTTAGGTCTGAAGATCATAAATCAGGAGATATTGTTACTTTCGTTGCAAATGAAGATATCTTAACAGAAGAAGGTTCTTTGATTATTCCCGCCGGAACTAAATTTATTGCTCAAATCAATGAAATAAAAGATCCAAAATGGTTTAACAAAAATGCAAGAGTTTATCCTCAATTGCAGAAAATAATTTTACCGGACGGTAAAGAAGCTGCATTTAATGCTAAACCTTTTTCTAAAGATTATTCTTTAAAAGAAGGGCCTTGGATGACAACTGGAAAATTAGTTTTATGTACATTAACAGGCGGTGCAATCGGTACTGGTGCAGGTGTTGGTTTTGCATTTATTCCAAGCCCTGATTTAATCGGTACAGGTGTTGCAATTGGTCTTCCTGTCGGCGCAGCAGTTGGTCTTGCAACTGGTCTTGTAACTAAAGGACTTGAATATCACGCTAAATCAGGTGAAACAATTTATGTTATTTTGCTTGATGATGCAACCATTGCTAAATAATTAAATTGATTGTATTTTTTATAACGAATCGGTAATTGTAAAAGTTACCGATTCTTTTTTATCCTTTTTTCTTAATATTTTCTGCTGATAAGAACTGCCAGCGTGTTTATTGTAAAAATTACCTTAAAGTTTAAAATGGATATGTAAATTAAATTTTACATATATTGGAAATTTTTTATGGGAGTATTTTATGAAAAATTTATGTATTTCTTTAGCACTGATTGGTGCATTAGTTTTCTCGACTCAGGGTGCATTTGCAGCATGGGAAGGCATGCAGTCATTAAATCCGATGCCTTATTTATCTTACCTGAACCCTTTACCTTATATTGGTATTGGTGAAAACAAAACTAATTTTAGCCTTAATCCTTTCACAGGATTTAAAAACTGTAATCCATGCAAGATTAAGAAAGTAAAAAAATGTGATGAGTGTACTAAAATAAAGCTTAATCCTTGTCCTACTTGCAGAAAGGCTTTTGCTGAACCTTGTCCTACCTGCCAAAGATTGTATTTGCAGCCTGTTGAAGTTCCAAAATGTCCATGTCATATAAGATAATTTGCTTATACGAAAAGAGCCATGCGGCTCTTTTTTTTTTTATTGTACAAATCAAGTCAAATTTAATGACTTAGAATAAGAATGCGGAAACAGATAGTCCGTATTCCGCTAAAAGGTTTCATAGTATAGTTTTTATTCCCAAGATTTTACTGGGAATAAAGACAGTGCAAATTATTTTTTGCTATTTATAAAGTGTAATTTTTACAATTTTTAACAATTATATAACACGCGAAAATACTTCTGTATTTATATCATCATATGTGTTAGTGTTAAAATAGGCACAAGATGCGACCATTGCGGCATTATCTGTACAATATTTCATAGCTGGGGCAAAAATTTTATAGCCTTCAGTTTCAAGGTTGAATATTTTTTTTCTGATTTCTGAATTGGCAGCAACTCCGCCTGCTATTACAACCTGATTATATCCGCTTGATTCAAGTGCTTTTTTGAGTTTGTGAAGAAGCGTAGAAGAAACAGTTTCCTGAAAACTTGCACAGATATCTTTAACAGGCATTTCTTTCCCGTCAAAAGATTTTACAAGTCTGAGTACTGCTGTTTTTAGCCCGCTAAAACTGAAATTATATCCGTCAACACGTGATTCTGGCAGCTTGAATGCATGCGGATTGCCTTCCTGAGCAAGTTTATCAAGCTTTGGTCCTCCGGGGTATGGCAGTCCTATAAGCCTTGCTACTTTATCATAAGCTTCACCTACCGCATCATCAACAGTTTCACCTATAATTGTCTGTTCGGAATACGATTTAACATCAATTATCTGTGTGTGACCTCCGCTGACTAACAAAGCCATAAACGGCGGTTTTAAATCAGTGTCAAGATAGTTTCCGCAAATATGCGCATTTAAATGATTTACTCCGATAAATGGTTTGTCATAAGTCAGCGCAAGAGTTTTTGCGGCATTAAGCCCGACAAGCAGACATCCGACAAGCCCCGGGCCTACGGTTCCTGCAAATGCCGTTATATCTTCAGGTTTTAGATTTGCTTTTTCTTTTGCCTGTTTAAAGGCTTCATCTATAACTATATTAATGGAATCAAGATGTTCCCTCGCGGCAATTTCGGGAATTACACCTCCAAATTGTGCGTGCGTTTTAATTTGTGAGGCCACTACATTTGCAATGACTTCACGTCCGTTTTTTACTATCGCGCAGGCCGTTTCATCACAGCTTGATTCTATTGCCATTATGTAATTATCGTATCCGCTTTCAGGGCCGATTGTTACAGGTTCTTTAGAGAATAATTTATTTTTTATATTTTTCATAGTAGTATTATTATAGTACAAAGAGATTCTGAAACAAGTTCAGAATGATATAAACCGGTATAAAGATGAAGTTTATTGATAAGACAAAAATACGTGTTGTATCAGGTCGCGGCGGAAACGGAATGGTTGCGTGGCGCAGAGAAAAATATGTGGATAAAGGAGGCCCCGCCGGCGGTGACGGAGGCAGAGGCGGTGATGTATATTTAATTGCCGATGAAAATATGTCTACATTAATGGATTTTAAGCATAAATCAGTATTCAAAGCAGAAGCCGGCGAAAACGGCGGAATTAAAAATATGCATGGCGCCTGTGCAAAAGATTTGTATATAAAAGTTCCTGTCGGAACTGTCGTAAAAGATATAAAAACAGGTAATGTTATTGCTGATTTAACTTATCATGAGCAGAAGGTTCTTGTAGCAAAAGGTGGCCGCGGCGGCCGCGGGAATGCGCGTTTTGCTACAGCTCAGAAAAGAGCCCCGCAGTTTTGTGAACCCGGTGAGCCTTCTATTGAAAGAGAATTATTGCTTGAATTAAAACTTATTGCAGATGTTGGACTGCTAGGAATGCCGAATGCCGGGAAATCAACTCTTATCAGCCGTATAAGTTCTGCCAAACCGAAAATTGCTGACTATCCTTTCACAACATTAATCCCTAATTTAGGTGTTGTTAAAAAGTATTCAGGAGACGGATATGTTGTTGCAGATGTTCCGGGACTTATTGAAGGTGCGTCAGAAGGTGTCGGTCTAGGGTTTGATTTCCTGAGACACGTAGAAAGATGCAGATTTCTTGTGCATTTAATTGATTCAACAGAAGAAAATCCCTTTGAGAATTATAAGAAAATTAATCTTGAACTTGAAAAGCACTCGGAAAATCTGGCAAATCGCTATCAGATTATTGCGTTAAATAAAATTGATGCTATTTCTGATGAAAAAAAATTTGATCTTCTCAAACAGTTTAAAGCAGTTTCTTCTGATGTTTTTGAAATTTCTGCTGTTACAGGTGAAAATCTTGACAGACTTCTTGATTTTATGGGGCAAAAGGTTGATGAAATTCCAAAACCTGAAATAGAAATTACTGTTCAGAAAGATTTAGGCGCTTATTATAATGATGATAGTTCTTTTGAAATATTTAAAGTTACAAAAGATACATTTATTATAGAAGGCGGTAAAATTGAAAGAATTGCCGGAGTTACCGATGAAAGAAATTCTGAGCAGGTAATACGTTTTCAAAATATTATGAAGGGTATGGGTGTTTTTGATGCTCTTTCTCAAAAAGGAATTAAAGACGGTGATACAATAATTATAGGACGTCTGGAATTTATTTTTTATTCAGATGAAATTTTCGGATAGCAAAAATTTTTTTGTTAAGGTTTTATATGAGCATGAAGATTTCAGCGCTGAATAGTATAGGATTTAAGCATAATCCTGATATTAATAATAAAGTCCAGAAAAACAATTCTAGTAATTATAAAACACATTTGACTAACACACAACAACTCGCAATTGGACTATCTGGAGCTGTTGCTCTTGGTTTTGCAACATATTTTATTTTCAGAGGTAAAATAAAACCGAAAAAAATCTCTGAAAAAGTTTTAAATGTAAGTAATTCTACCAATAAGTATCCTTCTGTGCCGCCAGAAAAGAAAAGAGAAATTAGTCAAGAAGAACAAAAATTAATTTATGAAAATCCGAAAATAATTGAATTACTTAATAACTTTAGGACGTATATTGATGATAAGGGATCAAGAATTGTAAGTAAATTAAAAAATTCCACTTTAAAAGTGGAATATTCTCATTCTTCAAAGGGTAAGCCCGACTATATGCGTGATATTCTTATTTTTGACAATGATGGAAAGCTTAAGTTAAGATATTTTTCAAAGTATGATAAAGAAGCTGAGGCTGTTATTCATAGAACGTATCGGGGTTCTGAGGAGGAAATATTTGCGGTTTTGCCAGATCAAATAGATGCAAAAAACTTAACAACAGAAGTTTTTGCAGGTATTTCAAAACCTTTTGTGTATGAGGAAGGAACTGAACGTACAATTAGAATAATAAGTCAGGATCATTCCCCAAAAACAATACAAAATTTCTACAGAAACGGAAAACTATATGAGAGTTATGTTTATGTTGATAAACAAACTGAAAAAGAAGTGAATTCAATGATTGTGCGCTATAATTACGCATATGAGAATGGTAAAGTTATAGCTGTCGCAAAGCAAGATTTGTTAAAAGACGGGCATCAGCACGGAATTTTTGTTAACGGTTTATTTGAGCCTTTCCCAATTTTTATAAGATACATTTCAGATAAGGAATATAAGCAGATTGAAAACATTTTTACATTTGAACGTTTATGTGAGCGTGATAGCAGATTTGATCCGTTGAATTTGTAATAAGTTTGATGCCTCAGATAATTGATTGCCTGCGGCGGGGCAGGTGTGATGATATTGCATGCCAGTGTTTTGTTTTAAGATTGATGCGGGCTTTTCCCAGTGTGTTCCCGCTTGAAAAAAATATGACAATGTGGTAATATAAATATGTAATATATAAAGTTATAGAGGAGCAAATTATGAGTGAATTAAAGATCAGTAATAACATTCCCCGAAATTTCGGGGGGGGGGCGTTTCTGAGCTAGTCATATGTCAAGAATGCAGGAAGTTTGAGAGTCAAGCTTATTTCGAGTGTAAGAAGATAGGAAGATATGAAGATAGCCTATTTAGCGTAAATAGCTTACGGTCTTCCCTTTCTACTTTTTTATCTTCCAAAAGTCGTGTTGCGTTTACTTTAGCAGAGGTTTTAATCACCCTCGGAATAATCGGGATTGTTGCTGCAATGACAATGCCTTCTTTGATTGCGAATTATCAAAAAAAACAAACTGTATCTCAGCTAAAAAAGGTCTATTCTGAATTATCTCAGTCAGCAGAACTTGCAAAGCTTAAATATGGAGATATGTCTTTGTGGGATTATTCTTTAAACGGTACAGATTTTTTTGTAAAATATTTATCTTCATCTTATAATCAGATATCAAGCACTACTGTTGGCAGTGCAAAACAGCTCGGAATAATTTATTACAACACCTCCGGTAAGGAAGAAGACTCCTTAATTCAGTTGTTTGACTCTGCTGATATTATAACTTTGCCTTCTGGGGTACAGATTTTTTGTGCAAGTGATAACAGAGCAATTAAACAGCGTAAATTTTATATGGTAGATTTGAACGGATTTACTCGTCCAAATAAAATTGGACGTGACATATTTTCTTTTTCGGTATCAACAATTGGTGTAAGACCAACTAATGTTGATGACGATGAAATTCCAGCGAATGTTGGACGGACAAGAGATGAACTTCGTGATGGACCGAGTAAACAAAATTACAATTGCAGCAGGAATGCCCGCGGATTATGGTGTTCTGCTTTGATTATGGCTGATGGGTGGGAAATAAGAGACGATTATCCCTGGTAATTCATTCTATCTACATCCTGCATCTTCTGAATCAATTTTTCCGTCAAAGTTATTGTCTATACCGTCTGTGCAGGAACCGATTGAATTTTTGCCTTCCGCACGTACTCCTTGTTTTAGGTATTTATCAGGTATTTTCTTCCACAAATATTCAAAAAATCCTTTATAGTACCTTGCCAATCTTTCATCTTCAATAATTAGGGCATTTTCATCGTTTTTGTTTTCGCCGCTTTTTGAAAAATTCATTGAACCGGCAATTATATATTTGTCATCTATGATTATGCTTTTTGAATGTAGTTTGCCTGCAAAGTTTTCTATTTTGAGTGGGATTCCTGCAGATCTTAGCATTTTTACTTTACTTCTTGCCGTATAAGTATTTGTTGCGTCAATAATTATTTTGATGTTTACCCCACGCTTTTTAGCACTGATTAATGAAGAAGAAAGCTCATCATGGGTTATTAAAAATGCCGGAATGTAAATATATTGTTTGGCATTATTTATAAGTGGCAATATACTATTTGTTATGATTTTGTCTTTCGGTGAAAACAGTGGTGTAACCTTTGCGCTGCCTAGAATTACTATTTTATGATTTACATTTGACTTTTCATTATGAAATTTGCCAGATAGCATCTGTGTGAATTCTTCTTTATAGAGTTCTGCTATTTCTTTTGAATCTAAAAATATTACACAGTCGCTGTTAAATCCAGCAAAGCCTGTGCGTGCGAAATTCATAGAGCCTGTTATAACTTTTGAATTGTCAAAAATTATAAATTTATTGTGCATAATAATTTTGGGTGTATCTGTAGAAGTTTCATCCGCGAGAGAAATAATTGATTTTATATCTGAATAATATTGATTGCTGCTGGTGTCATACACAAGTCTTATTTTTACACCGCGGGATTTTGCATTTAAAATTGCGTTTCGTATTTCTGGTATGCTCTCCCAGCCATAAAGAGCAATATCTATTGATTGTTTACTTTGGTTAATCCTGTTAAGAATTTCTTTACATGCAAGAGATGAACATTTGTTATCAGGTTTTAACTTTAATGTTAAATCGCTTAAATACATTTTTATACTTCCGTTTGAAATTGCAAGCGGATAAGTTTGTAACGATTTTTTAGAGTATTTTTTAGTCTTTCCATTTTTTTTTGTAATGTGACAAAATTTGCATGGTTTTGCATCTTCAGGGATTTGATTAGTAGGTAATACAATAGAATCATGTGCTGCAAGTCCGTATTTACAATCAGTTTTGTGATATTTGCTGCTTCTGTGATTTAGTATAACAAGTTTGTATTTCCGCGCTTTCTGCAGTTGTTTTTTATACTTATCAATGTTTGAAGGTTTGCCATTGACAAAGGCTAGTCCGGAGTTTATAAGTTTTTCTCTATATGATTCATTATCAATTATAATATCTGCAAATACGCAGTTTGGAGTTTTATTACTTGAAAATTTTAATTTTACTTTTTTATCTGAAAGTGTGCTATCAGCAAAAGAGTCGCTTATGTAACCAAATTTAAGAGCATCTTCAACTGGTAAATTTAATTTGTCCGCAAGATCTTTTTGATTCTTTGATAGATTTGAAGTCAATGTTTGTATATTTTCAAGACATATAATTTCATTGGAATCAGCAATTTTATTATTATTTAAATCAATTTGAATTTCAGAAGGTGTTATAATATTTAAAACAGCTTTTTCTGACTTATCAAGCAGTATAAAGGTTGTAAAAACCGTAAAAATCAATATTATAAAAAAAATCGATATTATTTTAGCAGAGCGCATATTCTTTTTTGTAGTTTGTAATTTCAAATCCCATTCTTGTTATTTTATCTTTAAGAGCTTTACTGCGTGTAATTAAAAATTCCTTATAGTGTTGATTATTGTTTGTTACAGCATAGTGGCAAGGATGAATAAGCGCTTCAGCCGTACAATCATTGTCAAGAGCTTTTAGTCCGTATTCAACTGTCATTTCATCCATAAGACCTGTGTAACCCACTCCTATAATGTAGTCATTTGTTCGTAATCCGTATTCTTTTACTACTTTATTATTTTTGGAAGTGAAATAATTTAAAAGCAGAATTTTTAGGATGTTTGGAGGATATTTTAAATTTAGATGTTTTTTTATTGAAGGAACAAAATAAATTTCTTCATACTGGGTTCTGATATTCTGGATATTATATTCTCTGGCAAGTTTTGCTGTCAATTTAAATAATTCTGGTATTGCATGCGTGTGAACATGAGAGTCTATATGATCAATTTTTGTATAATTCATGACTGTTTCAATTTGTGTTCTAAATTCAAACTCAACCTGCTCAAGAAATTTTGGATTTTTCGATTTTAGTAAAATATTAAAAAATCCATTGTTAAATTTCCCTCTTTTGTTTGTAAGCATAGGTGCTTTTGTAAGCGAACGACCTTCAATAATATTCAAATGTACGCCTATGCCCAGATTGGGACATTCCGGTATAATCTCGTTTACTGCAGCATTAAAGGCTTTACCATTTGCACACAGGCTTGCGCTTGTCAAAAAACCGTTGTGATAACCATCTAGTACAGCTCTGTTAAAAGCTTTTGACATCCCAAAATCATCTGCATTAAGAATAAATTTTTTGCTAACCATAAATTTTAAAGTTCCTTGCTTTAATAGTATTTATATTATATTATAAAACTGCCTTTTTTTCAAATTGGAGGATAGGACTTATGCAGAAACCGACTTTAGCTGTTATCATACCTTGTTTTAATGAAGAGTTATGTATAAAATCTACCGTAGTAACTCTTCTTAGATTTTTGGATTTGCTTGTTTCTGCTGAAAAAATAAAGAAAGACAGTTATTTGTATCTTGTAGACGACGGGTCTTCAGACAGAACCTGGGAAATAATTGAGAATTTACATAAGAATGACAGTCGTGTAAAAGCAGTAAAATTTATAAGAAATTTTGGGAACCAGAAAGCTTTAATTGCAGGTTTAGATGGTGTAAGAGATATAGGTTGTGATTGTGCTGTCTCAATTGATGCAGATTTACAACAGGATGAAAATGCTATTGAAAAATTTGTTGAAGAATATGTGAAGGGTGCTGATATTGTTTGTGGTATCAGAAATAATCGTGAAACTGATTCGTTTTTAAAAAAGCTTACAGCGTTAATGTTTTATAAAACAATGAATCTTCTTGGCGCAAAGATTCCTGTAAATCATTCAGATTACAGGCTTGTGAGTAAAAAGGCAATTGATATTATGAAATTGTATCCAGAAAAATATTTATTTTTAAGAGGATTTTTTAATGAGTTGGGATTAAAGACATCATATATCAATTTTGATGTAAAACCGCGTCTTGCAGGAAAATCAAAATTTAATTTTATGTCTCTTACAGCCCTGGCACTTAATGGTATAACATCTTATAGTGTTGTTCCATTGAGATTTGTTGCCGTTTTAGGATTTTTAATGGCGCTTTTCGGCTTTTTGATTGGCCTTGAGACCGTGATAGAAAAGGTCTTCTGGCATAATTCGCCTAATGGTTGGGCAACTGCAATTATTTTGTTGTGTATATTTGGAGGAATTCAATTATTTTGCCTCGGACTTATAGGAGAATACGTTGGGCAAGTCTTCAGAGAAGTTAAGGCGAGACCAAGATATATAAAAGATATTGAACTCAGATAATATCTTATTTCAGATAAAAAAGCCGTGCCACTGTCTATCGAACACAATAAATAAAATTTTTAAACATATTATCTCTTTTTAACAATACGACACCCGCAAGGATTGTCTTAGTGCTGCTATGTTTCCATCCTGACACGGTTCGACAGCTTGCGCCGCCATATCCTTAAACGTCAACAATAATATATTTATCAAAGTTACCTACCGTATCCTCACAACAGGCTCTGCACCCCGCGTTAACTTCGGGTCAAGGGATTGCAATTCCCCGTGGAGCACGGCTATTTAAAGTATAACATGAAAATAATATTAGTCTAGATAATTTGAATTTTTAGCCATGCGGTTAATGCAAATTTTGCTAAGTAAATTGTAATAATATATTGAAAGGAGTAATAATGGAAAAATTAGATTTATATAGGTGTGAAATCTGTGGAAATCTTATCCAGGTCATCATTGACGGCGGCGGAGAACTTGTATGTTGTGGCCAGCCTATGCAAAAACTTGAAGCCAAAAATCAAGAAGAAGCTATGATTGAAAAGCATATTCCGGTATTTGTCAAAAACAATGACAATGGCGATGAAGTCCGAGTGGGAGAAGTTCTGCATCCTATGAATGATGATCACTATATTATGTTTATTGAAACAATTTCAGAAGACAAAAATAATGTACAACTAAAATATTTACATCCCGGTGAAGAACCTAAAATGATTCTTAATCAAAAGTTTGGAAAAATTCTTGCAAGAGAATTTTGTTCTTTACACGGCTTGTGGGAGGGCAAAAGTGATTAACGAGAAGGTACAAAATGTTCTTAATTCACAAATTAACAAAGAATTTTATTCAGCTTATCTATATCTTGCTATGTCTGCTTTTTTTGATGAAGTTGGTTTATATGGTTTTTCAAATTGGACAAAAGTGCAGGCTAAAGAAGAAATGGATCATGGAATGATTCTTTTTGACTACATAATAGAAAGAGACGGTACTGTAAAACTTGAACAAATTGATGCGCCTGAGGGTAGTTTTGAGAGTCCGCTTCAGGTTTTTGAAAAAATTCTTGAACATGAAAAATATGTTACAGAAAGCATAAATTGCGTTGCATCTATGAGTGAAGATGAATGTGATCTTGCAACACGTCATTTTATCAACTGGTATATAACAGAACAGGTTGAAGAAGAAGCTAACGCAAGAGATGTTATTACAAAGTTAAAAATGTTCGGCGATGAAAAAGCCTCGCTTTTCCATCTTGATAAAGAGCTTCAGTCAAGATCTTACAAGTCGCACAGCTACAAGGAATAAAAATTAAATTCGCTAAATTTTAATAAACAGGGAGGTTAAAATAACTTTCCTGTTTTTAATTATTTACAATTTGAAATTTACTGTGTGCTGGCATATAATTATATTTATGACTAAGGACTTTAAGTACAAAGATTTTATAAATAAATTAAGATTTAAGCTTGTTGCTGATTGTCCGGTAGATTTTGATAAGTATTGGAAAGATTTTGTATGGGACTATGTGTATAAATTTTCAACAGAAACCGCAAAATTATTATATGATGATTCTGATGTTAACAATGAAGCATGTGAAATTATAACGCAAACTGTGGCGGAATGGACATTTCACAGAGTTATTGATCTTATTTACGCTCAAATTCCCGCAGATTTCATAGATATAATTATAAAAAAAATTAATTCCGAAATCTATGAGTACCTTATTAACAAAAATCATGATAATGCGCTGACTCTTGAACATTATACAATGAGTGATTATATTCAACTGACAGAAATTCCTGTTTCAAAAATTTATAAAGACTCAGTTAAAGAATTGTATGACGATAAAATAATTGACTATGATACTTATAAATTTGCTATTATGCAGTCGCATTATGACAATTATTCAGGCAAAATTGATAATATTTCATCTGACTACATAAATAAAGATGATTTTAAGCGTGTGTCAAAGCAAAATGAAGGATTATTTAATGATATTAAAAAACATCCGATGGAGTTCTGCGTATTTTTAATATTTGTTTTGATTGGATTATTTCTTTACCTGGCCGGTTTTGAGCAGATAGAAAAATATGTAAGATATCTCGGGCTATTTATTTCAAGCCTTTCGATTGTATGCTGGTTTATTGTGCTTACTAATTATGATGTGCTTGAACAGGTAAATAATAGTAAAAAAAATAAGCTGATTACTGAATCTGACGAAAATGTAGATAGTTTTAAATTTAACTGTCCGAATTTGATGTTTGAAAGGCTCGGGGTTGATATTTTATCTGTTAGAATGGGCAGTGCTCTTGTTGATTATGCTGATCCTGAATTGAAAAATGTACTTTTGCCTTTAATTGGAAATTTGCGAAAAGAACTTGCTGATGAATTAGGTTATATAATTCCTAAAGTCAGATGTCTTGATGATGCAAGCTATAAACCTTATGAATTCGGGATTTACGTTCGTTCTATAAGACGTGATACATTTTTTGTTGATAAATTTGCTTCTCAAGAAGATATCTCTAAAGTTGTATTAGAACATATGAGAAAGTGTTTTATAAAGCATGTAAATGATATTTTGACGAAAAAAGATGTTATAAAATATATGGAACTAGTGAGATCGGAAAATCCTACACTTGTAAATGATTTGATTCCGGAACTTATATCTGCAGTAGATTTAAGACGGATACTTGTCTGGCTTATAAGAGAAGAAGTTCCTGTAACAGATGTAATATTAATATTTGAAAGGTTATGTGATTTTGCAAGATTCAGTAAAAGCCCGGAAATTTTACTAACCCAGCTGCGCGTTGAGTTAAGAGCTCAAATATGTGAAAAGTTTTCGATAAAGTTAAATGATAAACGAATTTTATATGCGCTGACTTTAAAACCTGAAACTGAGCGAAAACTCGGTGATGCCCTTTTATGGGCAGAGTTAGGAGTAATATTTAAACTAACACCTGACGAAATTGAACAGCTTGTGCTTTCATTTGTTAATGCAGCATCAAAAATTAAGAATCATAAAAATGATGTTGTTCTGCTAGTATCACCGGATATTAGAAAACCTTTATTTGATTTGCTTTGCAGTTATATAGAGAATATAAAAGTCTTATCATATTCCGAACTTATTAGTGATATTGAAGTAGAAAAGATCGCTGAAATTTAATTATTGCAATTTTGTAATGTATTTGTCTTGTTTATTAAAATATCGTATTATATAAAGTATGAATACCGGTAAAATTGTAATAGTTGATGATGAAAAAATGGTTACCTCGGCTTTTAAAACCTTATTTAAAGTTGAGGGATTTAATGATATACATTTATTTAACAGCCCGTGTGAGGCATTGGCATTTTTAAAAGATAATATACCTGATTTGATTATCTCGGACTTTATTATGCCTGAAATGAACGGGCTTGAATTCCTGCGCGAAGCAAAAAAACTTTATCCTGAAGTCAGTATGATACTTTTAACGGGGTATGCTGATAAAGAAAATGCTATTCGTGCTATTAATGAGGTTGGTTTGTACAAATATATTGAAAAACCATGGGATAACGATGACTTACTTATGAATATCAGAAATGGTATTGAAAGAAGTCATTTGTTAGAAAATCTGAGAAATAAAATAGAAGAGCTTGAACAGGCAAAAATTCAATTGCAAGAGTATTCCGCAAATCTTGAAAAAATAGTGGCAGAGCGTACCGCCGAACTTCAAGAAGCTAATAAAAAACTTTCTGGAATAATTAATTATTGTGCAGACGGAATAGTTATTCTGGATGGCTGCGGACATATATTGCAGGTTAACCCCGCTTGCGAAAATATGACCGGGCTTTCTTGTGATGCTCTGTGTAAAAAGAGATTTCAGGAAATTGCGTATTCAAATGTTAAAGAGTTTAATTCCTCACAGAATAATAAGTCTGGCGAAATTTTTGGACTGGGTGAAGATAATTTTGAGATTTTACTGAGAGACTACTACATTGTTAATTCTTTAAGTGGAATTCATTCACCGGTTGAAATTAGTTTTGCGATGATTTCCAGCGATGACAATGCTCCTGATAAATTTGTAGGTGTTATAAGAGATGTCAGTGTTCAGAAAGAAGCTGAAAAATTAAGAGATGACTTTATTGCAACTCTTACACATGATATGAGAACTCCGTTACTTGCTGCTATACAGACTTTAAAATTTTTCCTTGAAGGTGCAATCGGTGAACTTGACGAAAAACAAAAGGTTTTATTATCTACAATGCTTCAGAGCAATGAAGATCTTTTAGGACTTGTTAATGCTTTGCTTGAAGTTTATAGATTTGAAAGCGGTCAGTTAACACTTTGTAAAACAGCATTTTCTGTAAAAGATCTTGTTGATCAGTGCTATTCGGAATTAAAGCCGCTTGCTGATAAGAAAGAGCTTTCGTTTGATTTGATTTACGAAATACCAAATAATCTTCATATAATGGCTGACAGAGCAGAGATAAAAAGGGTTATAACAAATCTTTGCGGAAATGCTATTAACTACACTAATAAAAGAGGTAAAATTAGTGTTCTTACAAAATCACAGAACGGTGATTTTATATTTTCAGTGACGGATAATGGTAATGGAATTCCACAATCTGATATCCCTAACCTTTTTAAGCGTTTTTCACAGGGAACGGCACGAAAGCGCTCAACAGGGACGGGCTTAGGTTTATATTTATCAAGGCAGATTATAGAAGCTCACAATGGTAAAATTTGGGTTGATAGCAAACTTGATAAAGGCAGTGAATTTTCTTTTATACTGACAGATGTGGTTACTGACGGTAAAATTAAAGAAAGACAGGTTTCAAATGGCTAAAAATGTAAGAGTTTTAATTGTCGAAGACCATGACATGGCGCGTATGGGACTTTCCGTTATTCTTGGCAATAATCCCGATATTAAAATTGCCGGTATGTGTGCTGATGGTCAGGAAGGCGTTGATATGGCTCTTGAAATTCTGCCGGATGTAATGATCATGGATATAGGGCTGCCCACAATAGATGGTATTGAGGCAACGCGTAGAATTAAAGCTGTAAATTCTGATATTAAAGTTCTCATGTATACTTCACGTGAAAGTGAAGATGATATTTTTGATTCTTTTAAAGCAGGAGCCGACGGTTATATTACCAAAGGTGCTACATCAGAGCAGACAGTTTCTGCTGTTCTTGCTGTGTCAGAGGGAGCAGGCTGGCTCGATCCTGCAATTGCGAAGGTCGTTTTGACTAATATAAGACGCTCAACTTCTGTAACTGAAAAACGCGGAGAAATTAATTATAAACTAGGTAAAAATCTTTATGGGTTAACAGAGCGCGAGATGGAAGTTTTGGCTTTAATCGTAGACGGACTTACTAATCCTCAAATTGCAGAAAAACTTGTTATTACAATTTCAACTACAAAAACTCATGTACATAGTATTTTGCAAAAATTGTATGTAAATACCAGATCAAAAGCTATTTCAATGGCAATGAAAGAAGGACTTGTGTAAATGATTTATGTGCTTCTCGGAATTGCGGCTGCTTTCTGCGCTTATATTCAGTGGGGTGATGAAATTCCGCTACCGAATTTTGACAAAGATGTTACAAAAAAAGAAGCCAAATATATACACAATGTTAATAAACAGGAAGAAAAAGATAAATTTAAACGTGCAAAATTAAATAGAAATCCGTCCGGATATATGACAATGGAGGAATACGAAATTTTATCGGCTCCAAAAGATAGAATGACTGTTGAAATTGATGTTCCTAAACCCCCGACTCCTGCGGACATGGTTTATGTCCCACAGCCTTCTTATAAAATCGTAAGATACAATGATCCACCGGGAAGTCCTGAAATTACTCTGACAAAAACATTTTACCAAAAACGTCAGCAAAATGCTCAAGGTATTGTGTCTCCGGATTTTACAAAACTTGTTTACCCGGCTGTTTATTATTATCCTAACAGTGGTTCAACAGCGTGTGATTTATTTGTTATAAATCTTGAGGAAGCAAAATCGAATATGGACAAGATTTTAACGGCAAATACTATTCATAGACTTTCAGATCCTATTTTGTCAACAGACAAAACTAATGATAATTATTATACATTCAGAACATTGACTCCCGTTGATTTTACCGCAGATGGGTCAAAGCTCCTCGTTAAAGAAAAGATTGGAAATTCAAAAGACGGTATATGGAGGACTACTCCAGTAGTTTATGATTTTACAACAAATGTTTCCTACGATTTAATTGAAGTCAGGGATGCAATTATTTACTACTGGAAAGAAAACAGAAATCTAAATTTAGAAGATAAGCGTTGGGATATTTATCCTCTCGGTTTTGCTGCGGATAATCCTGATTGGGTAATTGTGAATGCTGTTGCATACACTGGGGATTTTCCTGTTAATCTTGGAACCTGGTCAGTGAATTCTAAAGGAGAACAGTCAAGACTTATTACATTTACAAATTCTGATGTTTTGATAGGTATGAATGGCTATAAACTTATTAAGGACGGAATTGTTTCACCTGATATATCAGAAATGGAAGAAAAGCAGCTTAAACGTATTGAAAAAGAAAAGACAAAACAAAAGAAACAACAAGACAAAGATGAAGTGAAAGCTCTGGAAAAATCTTACAAAGCAAAAATTAAGCAGTTGGATGAAGAATTCAAAGAATCCCAAAAAGATTATGATTTACGCAGAAAAATTCAAGGTTCAACATCTTCAGATGAAATACTTGTAAAATATAAGGAAATAAAGGCAGTACAAGAAGCAAAGAAGCAGCAAAAACTGGAAAAACAACGCCGGAAAGAGCTGAGACGTCTTCAAAAAGAGCGGCAAAAAGTAGAGAACCAGATTTAAGATAAATTTTTATTTCTTAATAGCTCAAGTTTTTTTTGATGAGAAAGTCTTTTAATTTTTGCTTCTTCTTTCATGGCTTCGGATTTTGTGTCAAATTCTTTTTTATAAACTATTTTAAGTGGTTTATTTGCACGTGTATATTTTGCACCTTTGCCCTCAATATGGGCCTGAAATCTTTTTTCTAAATTATCAGTGTAGCCACAGTAAAATGTATTTCGTTTTGTCAAAATTATGTAAGTATAATATTTTTTACTCATATTATATTTATAATATAAAAAAGACGGTTATTTTAACCGTCAATTAATGTATTTCTTTTTTTGTTGTAGCTTAACATACTGAGGTAAAACCGCCTGAAGATCCTGTGCAACTGCCGCCTGTAAATCCGCCTCCGCAAGAGGTACCTGAGAACGAACCACCATCTGAAAAACTGCTGCTTGAAGATAATATTGAAACTGCATTTGAAAAACTGCTTAAAAAGCCGCCGGTAAATGCAATATTTGATCCGCTGTCAGAATATTGAGTATAGTCAACTGTAAACGGATTACTTGAAGAAAACATATCATAAACATTTGTTTCAAAAAGGCTTTGAAACTTATTCATTGCAAGAGAGCCTGCTGTCTCAACTGATTCTGAAGGTTTTGTGTTTCTGATATTGTTTGTTCTTGAATCCGATGATTTTGCTGTTATATCATTCATATTCTGCTCCTGTTAATATCTCATGTCTTACATAGATATAAAAAAATATTTTTACCTTGAATTTCAGAGTAGCTTTCTTTTGTTACAAAGCTTAATAAATATATCATACTATAGATTTATATACTTAACCCGCTTGATTGATGTTAATTTAAACTGCATCTTGTATTGTGTATATGTAAAAGGAATACTAGGATATGTTGAAGAAATTTTTAATAATATTATTAGTCTTTGCAGGTCTGGCAGCTTACGCTTCAGATAATTTTTTGAATTCCGTTGTAATTTCAAATAATGATGGTAATTTATCTGTTATATTACGATTGGATAAGGTTGTTAAAATGAAAAGAGAGTCACAGAGCAGTGATAAACTTGTTTTGACTCTTAGAGGTATTTCACAGTCTCCAGATATTAATACTCTTTATAAAAATACTTCTGATGTAAAAGGGATTATTATTCAGAACAAAAAAAATAATGAGTTAAAAATTTATATAGAAGCTCCTGAAATTTCAAAAGCTGACATAGTCTTTGAAACTCCAAATTCTTCACCCCTTGTTGTTAGTAATTCAATTCATGAACAACGTGTTATATGGAGCTTAATGTCGATAATTATACTGCTTTTGGTAATGTGTTCTGCAAGAAAGAGCGCTAAATCGTATGACGGTAAAAGTGATATTGAGAAAGCTATAAAAGAGCGTGAAAAAGCTTTATATCGTAATTTTCAGAGAGAAATTGACTCTCTACCAAGCATAAATTGTAAGCTTAAAAGTTATAGAAAGCATGTTCTGAAAGGTGAAACTTTAAGACATTATTCTAAAATTTGATTAAAAATTAAATCGAATTTTATTTTCAAGTATTAATTTGTGGCTGTTTTAAAATAAAGACCGGCAATACCGGTCTTTAATTATGCACTCTCATTCTTACTAAAAAGTAATCACTATCTGACTGCTTTCAGTGCTGATTGAATACCAGCATCCGCATTAATTTGTTTTGCGGATAATAATGCCATATGACGGCGTTTTCTCGCTCCTCTTAATATAAATTCCACACTGTCGCATATATTACACGAAGGTGTTACAATCTTTTTTAGCATATCTGGTTATCTCCAATACTTTCTTATCATATTTATTTTATCGGTTTTACAGCCTTAAATCTTTAGAATTTTATATAAAACTTTAATATTTTGTAACATAATTTTAATTTCTAGCAATTTTTTGATTTTTTGTGACTTAATATTAACATTAACAATTAGTGTAGTAAGGATTTTTATATGGATAAAATTAGTCCTGTTAGTACAAATTTACTTTACACTTATAAATCGCAGGTAAATACTCCTGCTGAAAATAAAGATAACTCAAATTCAACAACAATAGCTCCTGATATAGTGAAAAAAGAAACCTCAGATGTCGCAAAGGCTTATGCAATTGTTACCCCTCGACAAAAAAGAGCGCCTGAAAGGAAAAGTATAGATGAATTGAAAGTTGATTTAACGACGCAGGGAAAAGTTGAAGGCAAGGATTTTGAAGTAGAAAAAGACGAATTAGCATCAAAGCTGACAATTATTGAAAACGGCAGACCGGTAAAAATTTACAGATATGATAAAGACGGGTCAAAAAAGGAAAATTTTGAGGCTATACAGGAATTTTCATATCCTCTCGACGCTTCAAAAGGATTAAAACATATTGAAACAACTTACGGTGCGGATGGGGAATTTCATTTTAGAACATTTGAATATGACAGGGATAATTTTCCATATAAAGATGATATTGTAAGTTATGGAACTTCTCCATTTGACCTTGAAGAAAAATTGAAAGCGGACAGAAGCCAATTTGCAAAAGATATTGAATATAACAATGGACGTATGATTAATAAAACCACAGCATTTAATCCCAAAACAGGTGAGGTAAAAAGGTATGAATTCTATTATGGGACTCAGGACGATGTAGTAGGTGATGTTGCTATTTGTATGATTGATAAAGACGGCTTTAAGAAATCAGAAATATATTTTAGTAAAGATAAAACAAATTATACCGAGTATTACGATAGTATAAAATACTGATTGTTTCGGTGCTGGAACAGTCCGGATGAGCTTTTATCATTCCGAATGAATGAAAATATTTATTGAATATAAATAAAGAGCCACAATTGCAGCCCTTTGTTTATTTGATTTGTATAACTTTATTTTTAATTTTTACACCGCGTAAACGCTAACCTGTTTTCTGTCGCGTCTGTGCGCTTCAAATTTCACCTGACCGTCAATTAATGCATACAATGTATCATCAGAACCGATACCTACATTGTTTCCGGGATGAACTTTTGTTCCTCTTTGACGAACAAGGATATTTCCGGCTTTAACGATTTCTCCGCCGAATTTTTTAACGCCTAATCGCTTCGCTTCCGAATCACGTCCGTTACGGGTTGATCCCATACCTTTCTTATGTGCCATAATTTATTTCTCCTTATGTACTACGTACGCAGTCGTAACTTACAGTTAATTGAAGTGTCGCCTCTGTACGATTTTTTGTATTACTTTCCCGATAGTTTTATTATCGGTTTTGATTAATGCATTATTTTATGCTTCTTCAGTTGTTTCAGCGGCTTTTTTCTGAGCAGATGTTCTGATTTTAGAAATCATTACTCTTGTGAAGCCCTGTCTGTGTCCTTGTTTTCTTCTGTAACCTTTTTTAGGTCTTTGTTTGTAAACGATGATTTTCTTTTCTTTGTCATGTTTAACGATTGTACCTTCAGCAGAAGCGCCTGTAACATAAGGCTGCCCTACTTTAGATTTTTTACCATTTACTATCATAACGACTTTATCAAAAACTACTTTTGAATCTTTTTCGCCGTCTAATAATTCAACGTCAAGGTATCTTCCTTCTTCTACCTGATACTGTTTTCCGCCTGTTTCTACAATTGCGTACATTTTCTTTTCCTTTCTTGGGTTTCGTTTTTTCGACATAGCTTACGGGATTACATATACCGCCTTTTAATGGTTAAGATCAAGTTTTGAAACATTTTTATTACCGACTTATTATTAATGCACTCGGGTAAATTTGTTTTATTTTATATGTTTCAGAATGGCTTGTCCCTCGCATCTGTTTGGCTTTATAAGCTTTCGAAAAATTGTCAACGAGTTACCGCATACTAATACATCAATTATTATCACCTGCTCAAAACCCCTTGTCAAGCACTATTAACATTTATTAACTTTACGTTTTAGCGTGTTTGTTTGCGGTAAAATTATTTTAGCGAGGGAGAGATGAAATTTACTGTTGAAGAATTGAAAAAAGCTACACATGCCGAAATTAAAGGAAACTTGGAAGGGGATTTTGAAATTTCAACTGATACAAGAACAATTAAAAAGGGAAATTTGTATTTACCTTTAAAGGGTGCAAATTTTGACGGCGAAAGTTTTTGTGAAAAAGCAATTGAGGCAGGAGCTGCAGGGTGCTTCTGTACACAAGATTGCTGTGCTGAGTTCAGTTTAAAAGTCCCTGATACATTAAAAGCATATCTGCAGATTGCAAATTTTGCCAGAAAAAAATATAATCCGATAGTTGTCGGTATTACGGGAAGTTCCGGTAAAACTACAACAAAAGAGATGGTTTATTCTGTTTTGTCTGAAAAATTCAAAACTCATAAAACTTTTTCTAATCATAATAACGAAATCGGGTTTTGTCAGACAGTTCTTTCGATGCCCGAAGATACTGAAGTGCTGATTGTTGAAATGGGAATGCGCGGATTTGGAGAAATTGAACTTATTACAAAATATGCAGAACCTGATTATGCAATTATAACAAATGTTGGTTCTGCACACATAGGACGTCTTGGGAGTCTTGACAATATTGCAAAAGGCAAATGCGAAATTACAAGATATTTGAAAAATACTCTTATTGCGCAGGAAAATGAGCGGATTAAAAAGTTTGCAGACTTTCAGGGTGGAAAGATTTTTTATTCAATAAATGATGCGAAAATTCTGGAAAAACGCAAAGGGTATTCTAAATTTCGCTATAAGGACGATGAATACGAACTAAATGTTGAGGGTGATTACAATATTGAAAATGCTCTGTCTGCAATTGAGCTTGGCTTTAAGCTTGGCATGTCTTGTGAAGAGATTAAGCGGGGTCTGGCAAAATACCGTCAGATAGAAAAACGCTGGGAAATTCAGGAAGTTGACGGATATAAAATTATAAATGACAGTTATAATGCAAATCCTGAATCCATGAAAGCGTCTGTTACAACATTTTTGGAGTTGTATGAAAATCCTGTTGTAATTCTCGGTGATATGGGAGAGCTGGGTGAGAATGAAATTAAGTTTCACCGCGAAACAGGCGAATTTCTCGGGAAGAAGTTTCAGGGTAAGCAGGCTGTATTTCTTACAGTCGGAAAGCTTGCAAAGTATATCGGCGATGAATTAGCAAAGTATGGATTTGATGTAAAACATTTTGACAGCAATTTTGAAACATCTCGTTACATTCTTGATAATTTGCATGCGGGTATTACAATATTCTTAAAGGCTTCAAGGGCAATGAAGCTTGAAGAGATAATAGAGAATTTAAAAAAATAATGAAAGGGTAAAAACGGGAGCAAGCGTATAATGATGTATCAAGATAATTGTTAAAAAGAGTTATAGCGCAGCGACTGATGAAAATAGACAAAATTAAACGGAAATTTACGGAAAGGGTAAAAACGGGAGCAAGCGTATAATGATGTATCAAGATAATTGTTAAAAAGAGTTATAGCGCAGCGACTGA